>NZ_JBICHO010000046.1:0-3320 GCF_043100905.1 Rhodopirellula sp. JB055
AAAGAATCAACGTCAATACATAACAAACGGCCATCCCCGTCCAAACCAACGGCGTGAAACCGTAAAACCAAGGCAGCAAAAAGATGCCGTGCAAGAACACATGCCCCACCAAAATTGAGCATAAAAAGTCCACCCAATAGACGGCCTGATTGGGGCGTTGCAGGTCTCCAATGAGCGCACGCGCCTCTGAAAAACGGAATGCGTCGGCCGGGGCGTCAGGACTGGAACTGCTCATTTCACTTTGAGAAAAAAGGGGTTGTGAACGAGTCATTGTTAGTAAGGTAAGATCACAGTTAGTTAATCAAGCTACAAAATGCAATTCGGATTCACGGTTCTGCCCCACCAAATGGCGGACACCGCGACATCATGCCCCACCGCAGGACGCTCAGAAGCCGGAATTCGTATCCTCGAATGCCCCGCCCGTCCCTGCAAAGAATGACACCGGCTCTCTCGGAACCGAAAGGACTCAGGAACTTTGACACCAGCAGAAATCCCATCGACCGCCCCGCATGTCGTCGTCGTTGGTGCCGGAGCCGCTGGGATGATGGCTGCCGCCGAAGCCGCTCGAGCCGGTGCCCGTGTCACGTTGCTCGAAAAAAACACCAAAACAGGCGTCAAAATCCTGATGTCGGGCGGAACTCGCTGCAACATCACGCATGACACCGACGCCAAAGGGATCACACAAGCGTTCGATCACGCGAAACGTTTTTTGCAGCCAAGCATCGGTCGATTCGGTCCTTCCGATGTCATTGAGATGTTCCATTGTCTCGGTGTGGAAACCAAACGCGAAGAGACCGGCAAGATTTTCCCGGTCAGCAACCGGGCGGTGGACGTTCGAGACGCGTTGCAACGCTCCATGTTGGATGCGGGAGTCCGCTTGGAACTCCGCTGCTCCGTGAAAAGAATCCAACCGCCCTCAGGCGATCAGAGCCAATGGAACATTGCCACCGAACTCAACGGGAATCCCCAAACGTTCTTGGCCGACCGAGTCATCGTCACCACC
The DNA here is from genome assembly GCF_043100905.1 of Rhodopirellula sp. JB055. Taxonomy (NCBI): domain Bacteria; kingdom Pseudomonadati; phylum Planctomycetota; class Planctomycetia; order Pirellulales; family Pirellulaceae; genus Rhodopirellula; species Rhodopirellula sp. JB055. The sequence goes on from NZ_JBICHO010000046.1 coordinate 1,004, forward strand.
GGTGGCAAAAGCTGGCCCGGATGTGGAACCACGGGCGACGGATACGATTGGTTGCGTGCGTTGGGGCACACCATCGTGGCGCCACGCCCAGCACTGGTTCCTCTGGTTGGCGGCACTGAGACGACTCATGCTCTTTCCGGGCTGACGTTGCCAGACGTCAACGTCTCCGTCTTTACCTCGGACCATCGCTCGGGCAAAAAACCAAAGGTGGAACGTCGTTCTTCCTGGTTGTTCACTCACTTTGGTTTCTCAGGTCCTGCCGCGATGGACGTCAGTGGGGTGATGACCGCTTACGATCGAATCCAAGACGCCAAGATGCGTCTGGACCTCACTCCACAAATCAGCGAAGCCGAAATTCGCGATGTCTTGAGCAAGCGATCAGGCGACGCCGGAAAGCGAACCGTTGTGAACACGATTCAGCAATGGGTCCCTTCTCGGTTGGCGCTCGCCATTTGCGAACAAAGTCACCCGGCAAACGTGCATTGCAAATTGGCGGAACTTCCCGGCAAAGAATGCAATCTCCTGATTGAAAAACTCAAACGTTGGCACTTGCCTGTCAATGGAACACGAGGGTTTGCCAAGGCAGAAGTCACCGCCGGTGGTGTCCAGCTCAGTGAAGTCGACCCCCGTACCATGCAAAGCCGCGTTCAAGACGGCTTGTACATCGCAGGTGAGATCCTCGATGTGGATGGCTGGATCGGTGGCTACAATTTCCAGGCTGCGTTCAGCACCGGACGCGCCGCAGGAAGGGCTGCCGCACATGGGCATGACACCTAGCAATCATTCCAGTTGAATACTGTCGCGTCCCAAACCTGTCCCATGCTTGATTCACGGAAGTCCTTCGCACATGCCTGATTTGATCGCTCAAGGGACCGGGGATGGCTTCCGATGGCGGAAGGGACTTCCCGAACTGGTTGCCGGTGCCGAAGTGCTGTTGGGGCGCAAAGCGTCCGGCACGCCCGAACCCGTCGATGTTCCTCTGTCGACCAACTCCGCGGCGGACACAGACACCGCCGACCCCAATCTGCCCGACCACGCAAACCTTCCTCAGCGTGATCGACGCCGAACCCGAACCATTCACTGGCAAGTCCCCTGGGATCCGTCCATTTCGCGATGCCATGCGATCCTGACGGTGCTGAGCAACGATCGCATTCAAGTTCACCGGGATGCTCGGGCACGCAACCCCATCTTTTTCCGAGGACGTCCGCGAGACCGGTTTGTCGTCGTTCCCGGTGAACACTTCGTGATCGGAGAAACGACATTCACACTTGCCCGTCGCCCTGGATTCACCGATCAAGTCGGCACGGCCCCTCGCGATCGATCCATTCAAGACCGAGCGGTCGATTCTTCCACCCCGCGTCCTGGCCCCCTTCCGCACGCTCAGCAACCTGACTGGCAAAGCAACGCTGAAGGCGTTACCGAAATGGCCTTCGCCGCTTCCGCATTGCGAGACAGAGATTTTCGCGATACCCGGCGACGCATTCAATTGCTCGCACGCCTTCCTGACATCGTTGCTGGCAGCGTCGACGATGAAGAACTCTTGGTGCGAGTATCAGACACTTTGCTGCGGGCCACACCTTCTGCATCGGCGGTCGCAATCGTTCGCGCCCAAATCACCGATCGATCCGGGGTCGACGAACCAGACGCCGATGACAGGAACGCCACCGAATCAGCATCTTCCGTGTCGGCATCCGACATGAAGGTGCTGCACTACGATTGCCGTGAGAATGACCTGCAACAACATGCCGTCAGTTCACGGTTGGTTACCACCGCATTGCAGCGCCGAGAAAGCGTCTTGCATCTATGGGAAACAGAACGCAGTGGCAGCATCGAATTCACCGCCGCTGAAAATGTTGACTGGGCATTCTGTGTCCCACTCCGAAGTGAAGCCTGTGCCGGATGGGCCATCTATGTCGCAGGATCACGAGCCTTGGGATCCAATTGGAAGGAACTGGCCGACGACTCAGCGACTTTGGCTGATCGGTTGGGCGATGATGTGAAGTTTGCCGAAGTCGTGGGCTCATTGATCTCAGGAATTCGGCAAACATCACATTTCCAACAACGTCACTTGGCGATGCGTCGCTTCTTCGCCCCCGTGGTGCTGGATGCGCTCTCAGGTCAAGACCCACAAAGCTGGCTTCAACCTCGACAGTGCGATCTCTCCGTCATGTTCTGTGACCTCCGCGGATTTTCGCGAACGTCAGAAATGAAGAGCGATCAACTGCTGCTTTTGCTTGAACAAGTCAGTGCGGCACTTGGTGTGATGACACGCCACATCCTCGACACAGGAGGCGTGATCGGTGACTTCCATGGGGAT
>NZ_JBICHO010000047.1:0-13766 GCF_043100905.1 Rhodopirellula sp. JB055
CCCCGAGACGTGTACTACGCTCGAGCCCGCAACTACGAGAGCAGCTTGGAATCGTCGTTGTTCCCCGACAACATGCCTGTGTCGGTCTATGACAACTTGATCCAAGCCGTGCGAGATTCGCTGCCAGCGGTTCACGAATACTTGGACGTGCGTCGTCGCAAGATGAACTTGCCCGACATGCATCACTACGACACCTACGTGCCGATCCTGTCTGGAATCAAAAAGCATCACACGTGGGACCAGGCCGTCAACGTGGTGCTAGAATCATTGCAACCGCTCGGCGACGAATATGTGTCGACGCTGGAAGAAGGACTGCGTGGCCGCTGGGCTGATCGCTATCCCAACCGAGGCAAACAAAGCGGCGCGTTCAGTTGTGGGTCGTTCGATGGTGACCCGTTCATCTTGATGAACTTTAAAGAAGAAGTGCTCAACGATGTGTTCACGCTGACGCACGAAGCCGGCCACTCGATGCACAGTTGGTACTCGTCGAAGAACCAGCCCTACCAGTATTACGATTACACGATCTTCGTCGCGGAAGTGGCCAGCACGTTCAACGAGCAGTTGCTGACGCATCATTTGCTCGAAAACGCTCAAGACGATGCCGAGCGAGCCTATTTGATCAACAACGAACTCGACAGCATCCGCGCCACCGTGGTTCGGCAAACGATGTTCGCGGAGTTCGAAAAGAAGACGCACGAAATGGCGGAAGCCGGCGAGCCGTTGACCGTTGCATCGTTCCGTGCCGCGTATCGCGAATTGCTTGATGCTTACTTCGGTCCCGAGTTCATCGTCGATGACGCGTTGGAACTGGAATGCTTCCGCATCCCTCACTTCTACCGTGCGTTCTACGTTTACAAGTACGCCACTGGGCTCAGCGCCGCCGTGGCGCTCAGTCGTCGTGTGCTGGGTGGTGGCGAATCAGAACTGAACGATTACCTGAACTTCTTGCGTGGTGGTTGCAGCCAAGATCCCTTGGATCTGCTTCGCGGAGCCGGTGTCGACATGACCCAGCCCGAAGCCGTGAAGACGACTTTGGATCACTTCGCCAGTCTTTCCAAGCAACTCGACGAACTGCTGTGACCGACGCCACCCATCGTCTGGAACTGACCGGAATTCGCAAACACTTTGGATCGACCAAGGCGCTTGACGGCGTCGATTTGGTCGTTGGTCCGGGGGAAGTGCACGCGATCATCGGCGAAAACGGGGCTGGCAAGAGCACCTTGATGAAGGTCTTGTCCGGCGCTCATTGCCCGGACGCCGGTCGGATTCGTATCGATGGGGAGGAAGTCGATCTGAGCAACCCGCGAGCCTCCCAGGCCGCGGGCATCGCGATGATTTATCAAGAGCTGAACTTGGCTCCTGATTTGTCGGTCGCGGACAACATCACCTTGGGCGACGAACCGTCTCGCTGGGGCGGACGCGGCGGTGGTTGGCTGGATCGTGGCCGGCAACACGCGATCGCCAAGGAAGCCTTGAAACGGTTGCACTGCGAAGACATTGATCCCGCGCAACCCGTCCGCGAATTGTCGATCGCTCAGCAGCAAATGGTCGAGATCGCTCGCGCGGTCGTGGCCGATCGCAAGCTGAAACTGTTGATCTTGGACGAACCGACCAGCAGCCTGACCCAGGTCGACACGGAGAACCTTTTCGCGGTGATCGAGCGACTGAAATTTGAAGGCGTCAGCGTGCTCTACATCAGCCACTTTTTGGAAGAGTGCCAACGGATTGGCGATCGCTTCACGGTGCTTCGCGATGGCGTGACAGCGGGCTCAGGCAGCTTGGCTGAAAACGACCCGGATTGGATGCCGATGGACTCCATCGTGCAGATGATGGTTGGTCGTGAGATCTCACAGCTCTATCCCGACCTCGACCATGTTCGCGGCGAACCTGTGTTGCAACTCGAAAACGTTCGCGGGTCACGTTTGCCGACCGATGTTTCATTGACGCTGCATCGTGGCGAGATCTTGGGCCTCGCTGGATTGATCGGTGCGGGACGGACCGAAACGATTCGTGCTCTGTTTGGACTCGATCGATTGGCGTCCGGCAAAGTCGTCGTGATGGGTCGCGAAGATGCGCGGCGGGATCCACAGAAGAGTTGGATTCGAGACGCGATGGGTTTGGTGTCCGAGGATCGCAAGAACGAAGGGTTGTTCTTAGAACGCAGTCTGACCGAAAACCTAACGCTGACTCGTACGGAACCTTACCGACGTGGGCCGTTCCTTCGTCGATCGGAAATGAAGAAGGCGACCGAGCACTGGATGAAAGAGTTGGCGGTTCGGGCGAGCGATCCAGACCAGGCGATCGGTGAGCTATCCGGTGGCAATCAACAGAAGATCGCCTTGGCTCGTTTGCTGCATCATGATTGCGAGATCTTGTTGCTCGATGAGCCCACTCGCGGCATCGACATCGGCAGCAAACGCACGATCTATCAAACGATTGGTGAGCTGGCGGCGCAAGGCAAAGCGATCTTGTTGATCAGCAGTTACCTACCCGAGTTGCTCGGCGTCTGCGATTCGATTGGCGTGATTCACCAAGGACGCCTGACAGGAATCCGTCCCGCAAACGAATGGACCGAACACAGTCTGCTGACCGAAGCATTGGGCGCCGCAGCAACCTCCGAGTGAGTCATGGGGCCTCCTCCGCCTCAACGGGACACGGCTGCGTAGAGGTTCAAAATCGCTCGGGGACAAATGGCCGGTTTGCCAGCGATGCTGTGTCGTCGAACGCGCCATGCGGCGATCGTTCTGGCAGTTCGACTGGTTCGCGAGGAACCTCTTTGTAGGGAATCAGGCTCAATAAGTGCGAGATGCAATTCAATCTCGCACGCCGTTTGTTGTCGGATCGGAGGATGTGCCAGGGGGCGTTTTTCGTGTCCGTGGCATCGAGCATCTTGTCGCGGGCTCGTGAGTATTCGTACCACTTGCTTCGTGATGGGAGGTCCATCGGACTGAGTTTCCATTGCCGAAGTGGATCAACGATGCGAGCGGCAAAGCGGCGTTTCTGCTCTTCATCGCTGACCTCCAACCAAATTTTGATGAGTTGGATGCCTCCTTCGGTGATGTACTTTTCAACTTCCGGGCAAAGATCGAGAAATCGCTGATGTTGCTCCGGTGTGCAGAACCCCATGACGTGTTCCACGCCCGCTCGGTTGTACCAACTTCGATCGAAGATCACGACTTCGCCCGCCGCGGGAAAGTGATTCATATAACGTTGGAAATACATCTGCGATTTTTCGCGGTCCGAGGGCGCCGGCAAGGCAACCGTGCGAAAGACGCGAGGACTGACTCGTTCCGTCAACGCTCGAATCGTGCCACCTTTTCCCGCCGCATCGCGACCTTCAAAGACGATGATCACGCGCAGCCCTTTGTACTTGACCCATTCTTGAAGCTTGCAGACTTCGGCTTGTAATTTTCGAAGTTCTTTCAGGTACTCCTTGCGTTTCATCTTCTTTGAATGTGAGTCAGTCTTGGGCTTTGACATCGGTTGCTCCTTCTTTCAATTCGTGTGCGATCGGACAGGGAACCGCGTTCCAAATTCCCGCTGCGTATTCAGCGATGGTACGGTCGCTCGAAAACTTTCCCGAATGAGCGACATTGAGAATCGCAGCACGAGCCCATGCGTCCTTGTCGGTGTAGAGTTCGCCCAGTCGCTGATGAGTCGCGGCGTACGATGAGAGGTCAGCTAGATGCATGTAAAAGTCGCCTTGTTCGAGCAACGTTTCACGAATCGGCTCAAAAATCCCCGGCTCATCACGGTTGAAGTGACCGCTGAAAATCAGGTCCAGTGCTGCTCGGGTTTCAGGCTCATTGTCGTAGTGCCATCGTGGGTTGTACCACGGCCGGCTTTCCGTGACTTGTTCTGCGGTCAGACCAAAGAGAAAGAAGTTCTCTTCTCCAGCCTCTTGTGCCATTTCAATCGTGGCGCCATCGCGCGTCCCGATGGTGAGCGCACCATTCATCATGAATTTCATGTTGCTGGTTCCGCTGGCTTCGTAACCAGCGGTGGAAATCTGTTCCGAAACATCACTCGCTGGGATCAATCGTTCGGCCAAGGAAACGTTGTAGTTCGGAAGGAAGACAACCTGGAGACGTCCCGCTGAGACGGGGTCGTTGTTGATGACCTGGCCAATATTGTTGATCAATTTGATGATCCTCTTTGCCAACCGATAAGCCGGTGCCGCTTTCCCAGCGAAGAAGAACGTTCGTGGTGGAAACGTCGCTGAGGGATTTTCGCGTAATCGTTGGTAAAGCACCACGACATGAAGGATATTCAGTAATTGACGTTTGTATTCGTGAATGCGTTTGACCTGGCAATCAAAAATCGATGTTGGATTGACTTGTTGTCCAGTCGTCGATTCCAGCCACTTGCAAAAACGTTGCTTGGCATTCTGTTTGGTTTGAAGGAAGTCCTGACGAAAAGCCGCGTCCTCGGCCAAAGGTGCCAAACGTCTCAATTCACTGAGATCGACGATCCATGCATCCCCGATGGATTCCGTGATCAAGCTTGCCAAATCGGGGTTGGCCGACAAGAGCCAGCGACGTGGTGTCACGCCATTGGTTTTATTGTTGAACCTGTGCGGGAACATTTCCGCAAAGTCAGAAACAACACGGGTCCGCAGCAAATCGGAATGAATTTGTGCGACCCCATTGGTGCTATGCGTCCCCACAATCGCTAGGTTGGCCATGCGTATATGTTGTTCGCCGGCGTCTTCGATCAAGCTCATCCGTGACAATCTCACCGGATCATTGGGGAAACGGGTTTCCACCTCGGCGAGGAAGCGGCGATTGATCTCGAGAGTGATCTCCAACAAACGCGGGCAGACCATTTTGAAGAATTGCACCGGCCATTTTTCAAGCGCCTCGGGCAGCAGCGTGTGATTGGTATAAGCCAGCGTGCCAACGGTGAGCTCCCAAGCCTTTTCCCACCCAAGGTTTGCCTCGTCCACAAGAACGCGCATCAGTTCCGCGACGGCCATCGCTGGATGCGTGTCATTGAGTTGGATGGCGACTTTCTTGGGAAGTTGTTCCCAATCCTCGTTGGACCGGCGGAAGCGACGGAGAATGTCGGCCAACGAACAGGCGACCAAGAAATATTCCTGAACGAACCGTAGTGCCTGGCCGGCTCTCGTCGAATCGTCCGGATAAAGAACTCGCGTGATCGATTCGGCGACGACGCGATCAACGATCGCTCCTACAAAGTCTCCGGAGCTGAATTCTCCAAAGTCGAAGTAGTCCGGTGTACCAATTCCCCATAATCGCAGTGTGTTGATCGTTTGCCCTCCATATCCGACAACGGGTCGATCGTAGGGAACGCCTAGGAGATGTGTGCAGCCGCCGGGAACAGCCCGAAGTTTTCCATCGTGCCATTCGAATTGGCAGCCCACAGAAACCATTGCCGTTTCACGCGGACGAGCGATCTCCCATGGGTCTGGGTTCGCCAGCCAGTGGTCGGGTTGTTCGATTTGAAAACCGTTTTCGATGGATTGACGAAAAATGCCATATTCGTATCGAAGTCCGTATCCCATGGACGGAATTTGCAATGTCGCTAGCGACTCAATGAAACAAGCCGCCAGCCTGCCGAGGCCTCCATTTCCCAAACCAGCGTCGGGTTCTGCCTCCACAATGTCTTGCCAAGCCAGATGTTCGAGACGCAGATGTTCGTCGTGAACCGCGGAATCCAAACCCAGATTGATCATGTTGTTGGTCCAGGTGCGTCCAATCAGAAATTCCATTGACAGGTAGTAGACCCGTTTGGGATTTTCTTTGTCTTGCGTTCTTTGGGTGTGCATCCACCTCTGAGCAAGTCGATCACGCAGAGATCGAGATACCGCTTCGAAACACTCCCGTGGACTGGCTTCTTCGGGCAACACCAGGTGATCGAACATCAGATGCCGATTGACTTCCATGCGTCCCGAACCAGAGGTGCGCTCGAGTGAACCGTCGTCGACAGACTGAGTTGCTTGGGTTGCATCTGGCTTTGTCATGACATTGCTCTGAGTGAAAAGTGGTTTCGGCGGTCTGTCGCCCTTTGTTGAAAAACACCAGTCGAAAAGGATTGACTTTGGCCGGTCAATTGTGGGTCGTTTCATGCTTGATTGCGTACAGCATCACGACAGAACGATCTGCCACGTGATACGAATCCCCATCAACAATTGGAGCCTCGTCCCAAGGCGTGATGTCCTCCGGCGAATCCAAAGCGGTATCAATCCATCGCCGCCAGTGACTTCCAAACAATTGGGGCAACGCGAATTGCAATGGTTCCCAATAGGCACTGAGAATGAAATGGAACTGCATTTTGGCTCTTGGCAATTCGCCACCGAACGCAATGCAATGGGATGAATCGCTCCAATCAGGTTGATCGAGTCGGATCCCGTGCCACGTTTTTTTCGCGTCCCGCAGCATCTGATTGACGCTGCACCGTTGGCGTTCGTGATCCGGGTTGCGTTGACTGCGACGTGCGCAAATCAGGGAGACAAAGCGGTGCAATTCTGGGTGCCGCTGCAAATTGGTCCAGTCGAACCAACTGAGTTCGTTGTCTTGGCAGTAAGCATTGTTGTTGCCTCTTTGTGTGTGCCGAATTTCGTCGCCCATTCGAATCATGGGAACACCGAGCGATAGCAGCGTCGTGGCCAGAAAGTTCTTGACTTGGCGGTCGCGAATCTTGTTGATCGAGGGATCTTCGGTCGGGCCTTCGGCACCACAATTCCAACTGCGGTTGTTATTGTCTCCGTCTCGGTTGTCTTCCCCGTTGTCTTGGTTCTGCTTCTCGTTGTAGGAAACGAGGTCGTTGAGCGTGAAGCCATCGTGGCAGGTCACAAAGTTGAGGCTTTGTTCCACTTCTCGTTCTTTGTGCCCGTAAATTTGAGGACTGCCAACGATTCGATCTGCAATCCGCGGGACGGTCCCCGGTTGCCCTCGAAAGAAATCACGGACGTCATCGCGAAATCGCCCATTCCATTCTCGCCATGCGTCGCCAACGAAGCTGCCAACCTGATAAAGCCCAGCCGCGTCCCAAGCCTCAGCGATCAATTTGGTTCCCGCTAGAACGGGATCGGATTCAATGTCCCACAACACCGGCGGATTGGGCTGTGGTTTGCCCGAGCCATCTCGCGATAAGATCGATGCTAAGTCAAACCGAAACCCGTCCACATGCATTTCTTCGACCCAGTAGCGAAGACTGTCGACGATCAACCGGCGAACGATCGGATGGTTGGTGTTGAGTGTATTGCCGCACCCAGAGTAATTCGCGTAGCGCTGCCCACGATCTTCGAGCATGTAGTAGGTCGGGTTATCAATGCCACGAAAACAGAGTGTTGGTCCGTCTTCGTTTCCTTCGGCGGTGTGGTTGAACACCACATCCAGAATGACTTCGATTCCGGCGCGGTGTAGCGCCTTGACCATGTCGCGAAATTCGTTGACTACGCCAAGTGGATCCTGGCATGAACTGTAGTTCGTGTGCGGCGCGAAGAATGAAATCGGTGCGTAACCCCAGTAGTTGATCTTCCCTTTTGGCGCGTCCTGGACATCGAACTGAAAGACAGGCAGCAACTCGATCGCGGTGATGCCGAGTTGCTGCAGATAGGGGATTTTTTCGATCAGTCCTGCATACGTGCCCCGCTTCGATGAATCCAGCTCGGAACTGGGGTGGCGGGTGAAGCCGCGCACGTGCATCTCATAAATGATCGTCTGAGACGCCGGGCGGTTGGGGGACTGATCATCTTCCCAGTCATAGGCGGACGGATCGATCACAACACTTTTCATGGATGTCGCTGTGTTGTCGCCTGGCATAGAGGCTGCATCACGGCTGTACCCGTCGGGCACACTCACGCCACGGCCATAGGGGTCGAGCAAAACCTTGTTGGCGTCGAAACGCAGCCCATCCGTAGGCTTTTGCGGACCATCAATTCGGTAACCATACAATTGGCCTGGGCTTAGTCCAGGAACAAACGTATGCCAGTAGTGATAGGTCCGATTGCGACTTGGATCGAGCGGGACCACCTGGGCAGGGGCGACATCGTCTTGATGATCAAATAGCAGCAGCTCAACACGTGTTGCCGTGCGTGAGTAAAGGCTGAAGTTGACGCCACCGTCGGCGACGGTGGCTCCCAAGGGCGAACTCGATCCTGCACGATTGGTTGGTCTCATTTCAGATCAGTTCCTCACTCATCCGTCACTCGAGAAACCCACTGGTTTCCCCAGCCAACATAGAGATCGTGCAAGAATGCCTTCCAATCTTCCGCTGTCCGGCTGGCGGGGTACGGTTCGGGTGGTACCGGAGTGGAGGCGTTCCAAACCATTTGAAATTGTCCATCGCCGCGGATCTGGCCGACACGCGGTGTCTTGAAGCAATGCTGAGTCTCAGGATCGATGCGGATGTTGCCTTCTGGTGCGGCGATTCTCTGAGTGAGTATCGCGCGGCGAATCGTTTTGGTTTCGGTGCTTTGTGATTCCCGGACTGCTTGTGCCCACAACATGACACCGATGTAGGCGTCCTGCATTGGATCTGAGATCACACGGTGCGGGTGTTTTTCTTTGAACCTTGCGACGAACTTTCGATTCGCCTCGGTGTCCAGTGATTCGAAATAGGTCGACGCGGCGTAGTCGCCTTCCACATCGGCGATATTGAGGCTACGGAGCGTCTGCTCGCCAATGCTGAATGAAAGGCAAGGGATGTCCTCCCGTTGAATGCCCGCACTTCGAAGTTCCCGAAAGAAGGCCACGTTCGAATCACCGTTGATGGTGTTCAGAATCATATCCGGCTGGGCTTCTTGAATCGCTCGAACAACCGGTTCGAAGTGAGAGCTGCCCAGCGGCACATACATCTCACCGATCAGTTCCGCATCGGTGTTCTGGAGTTGATCTTGGATGACCTCGCTCGCCATGCGCGGGAAAACATAGTCCGACCCCACGACGAAAAACCGTTTCTTGTGAAGGACCTCAATGGCCCATGACACCGCCGGAATGATTTGCTGGTTCGGTGCAGCGCCCATGTAGACGATGTTTGGTGATGTCTCCATGCCTTCGTACTGAACCGGATAAACCAGCAAGTGGTTGTGCTTTTCAAAGACCGGCCGAACGGTCTTGCGAGACGCGGATGTCCAACAACCAAAGACAGTGCAAACCTTCTCATCGACGATCAGTCGTTCGGCTTCTCGAGCGAAGGTTTCCGTGTTGGATCGTCCATCGGCAACAACCGCCTGCACTTGGCGACCAAGCAAGCCTCCTGACAGGTTGATTTCTTCGATTGCCAAGAGCGTGGCATCCACCACACTCGTCCCGTTCGTCGACATGGTCCCGCTCAATGATTGCAGCACGCCGACCTTGATCGGATCGCCCTGCGGAACCGGATTCGCGGAAAAGAAACCTTGCAGGGACAGACCGCCCAAGGCGATGACACCGATGCTGGCGACACCACCCATGAACCAGCGACGCGAAGGCTGCGTCGTCGCTTGTGCCAATGCGGGATGACTCATCCCCGACTGGCTAGGCAGATCGATTTGAGCTTCACCAGAAAGAGCTGCCACAACGGCTTGCAAGTCTCGCGACATCTCCTCGACCGTCTGATACCGATCCGAAGGATCCTTTGCCATCGCTCGACCGACAATCTCCGCGCAGACGATCGGGACAGACGCGTCCAGATCGCGAGGGTCAGGGATGCTTTTGTTGCAGTGGGCAAACATGACCTGAACCACACTGTCTGATTCATCGTAGGGCTGTCGACCTGTTAGCAGGCAATAATAGGTCGCTCCCAGCGCATAGATGTCGGTACGAGAATCGACGGTTTGTCCTTGGCACTGCTCGGGGCTCATGAAGTAGGGGGTGCCGATTACCGTTCCCGTTTGTGTCAGTTGCCCCGCCGAGTCTGCTGACGAGAGTTTGGCGAGGCCGAAATCGGTTACTTTGACGGCACCATTGGCAGATCGCACGAGATTGGCTGGTTTGATGTCGCGGTGAACCAACCCTTCGGCATGAGCTGCTGCAACGCCATGACATGCATCCAGCGTGATCCGCGTGGCCTCCAGGGCGGTGCAGGCTCCGTGCTCTTGCACTTCTTCCGAGATGCTTCCGCCGGTCAGCAATTCCATGACCAAAAAGTGGGTCGGTCCCTCTTGTCCAATTTCATGAATCGCGGCGACATTGGCATGACTCAGCTTCCCAGCGGCTTTGGCCTCGGATTGAAAGCGACCCACGGCGGTCGGGTTGCTTGCCGTTTGGTCGGACAGAATCTTGATCGCCACGTCCCGCTCCAACGATGGATCGTGGGCACGCCAGACGACACCCATGCCGCCTTGTCCTAGCAAGGCGGTGATTTGGTATTTACCCAGTGACTTTCCAATCCAATTTTGAACAGGCAGGCGACCGTGTGAGAGTGGTGCCGTGTCACCTGGCGTCGCGCTCATGCTTTCCGTTTCACCAAATTGCCGACCTGCGGCCGCAACGCAATCGTCTGGCTTGTGAAGAGAGGGTTGTTTATCGGATGGCATGGAGCATCTTCATACTAGTCGTGGTCAAGGTTGAGTCTTTGAGGCACTCTGAATCTCCAACCACTCTATTCGGTGTTGTTCGATGATGGCCAATGCTTCTTCGGAATTGGAGACGCATTGAGGGATATCCATGTCTTGCTCGCTGGCCAGCGGTGAATCGGGCGAGAGCATGGATGTCTTTGCCCATTCAATTAACCCCGGCCACATATTGCCAACCAGGATCAGCGGTGTGTTGTTGAGGTGGTGCACTTGCAATAGTTGCCAGATCATCAACGTCTCCAGCACGGTACCGATTCCCCCGGGTGCCACGATGAAGGCATCAGAAGTCAGCACGAACTGATGCAGTCGCGTGAAGAACGTCCGATGCTCGTACGTTTGATTGACGAACGAGTTGATTTCTTGTTCGAAGGGAAGGTCGACGCGAATACCGATCGACTGAGCTCGTTCTGGATTGCTCGAAGCGCCTTCGTTGGCAGCCTGCATCAACCCTGGGCCTCCTCCCGTGATGATGTCACAACCCATTTCCGCCAGCGCGGCGGCGCAGCGTTTGGTTTCGTCGTAACCAAATGTGCCAGGCTGAACGCGTGCCGAACCGAAGATCGTCACGCGGTACCGATCTCGCTTGGAAGGTCGCAAACGGGTCAAACGGTTGACGACATCCCACAGGCCGAGCACGGCCTCGGAAAGCACTTCTTTGACATCGTCTTCATCCGCCAAACTGACGGTTGATTCTTTGGTTTCACTCATGGTGTGGCTCAGGGTTGCGATTGGTTCGTGTTCATTTGAATGCGGAGGAATCGATGGGTGGTTGCGTCAGACGTTGTCGCCCTCGGTGGAAGTACCTGCCGGTCCGACGTTAGAACAACCGCCCCATGCCCAGCCACTGATTTCGGGCATGTCATCGCCGTATTTTTCGACATACCGTTTGTGGTCGATCAGCTTGTCGTGGAGTTTCTGTTTGAAGTAAGCCGCGCGAGCACCCAATTGCGGCAGACGATCAATCACATCTTCGCAGAGATGGAATCGATCCAATTCGTTCATGACAACCATGTCAAAAGGTGTGGTGGTCGTTCCTTCTTCTTTGTAGCCACGGACGTGCAGGTTCTTGTGGTTGGTTCGCCGATAGGTGAGCCGGTGAATCAACCAGGGGTAACCGTGGAAGGCGAAAATGATCGGTTTGTCTTTTGTGAACAAGGCATCAAAATCGTGATCCGACAACCCATGCGGATGCTCGCTTTGAGGTTGCAATTTCATCAGGTTCACAATGTTGATGACCCGGACTTTTAGATCAGGCAAGTGTGTCCGCAAGAGATCAACCGCGGCCAGTGTTTCGAGCGTTGGCACGTCTCCGCAACACGCCATCACCACGTCGGGTTCGGATCCCATGTCGTTGCTGGCCCACTCCCAGATTCCCAGTCCGGCCGAACAGTGTTTGATCGCTTGATCCATGGTCAACCACTGCGGCGCGGGTTGTTTGCCGGCGATCACGACATTGACATAGTTGCGGCTACGCAGGCAATGCTCGGTCACCGAGAGCAGGCAGTTTGCGTCCGGTGGTAGGTAAACACGAATCACCTCTGACTTTTTGTTGACGACGTGATCGATGAAACCGGGGTCCTGATGACTCAGGCCGTTGTGGTCCTGACGCCACACGTGGGAGCTGAGGAAATAGTTCAGGGACGCGATCGGTCTTCGCCAAGGAATGTGGTTGCAAGTTTTCAACCACTTGGCGTGTTGGTTGAACATCGAGTCGATGATATGGATGAACGCCTCATAGCAGGAAAAGAAACCATGGCGTCCGGTGAGCAGATAGCCTTCGAGCCATCCCTGACATTGGTGCTCGCTCAGCACCTCCATCACGCGACCATCCGGTGACAGATGATCATCTTGGGGATAGATGTCAGCCATGTAGCAACGATCGGTGACCTCCAGCACATCTTGCCAACGATTCGAGTTGTTCTCGTCAGGGCTGAACAGTCGAAAGTTGTTGCTGCTCAGGTTCTTCCGCATGACATCTCGCAGGTAAGTGCCCATCACCCTTGCAGACTCGGCAATCGTTGCTCCTGGGCGCGGGACCGCCACTTCATAGTCGCAGTAGTCGGGCAATTTCAGGTCACGCATGAGCAGCCCGCCGTTGGCGTGCGGGTTGTCACTCATTCGGCGTTGTCCCTGGGGAGCCAATTCGGCAAGTTCGGGTTTCAACGTTCCGTCGTCGTTAAATAGTTCCTCCGGACGATAGCTTTTCATCCAATGCTCGAGGATTCGGATGTGCTCCTCGTTGTCCATGTCGCTCATCGGCACTTGGTGACTTCGCCAATAGCCTTCGCACTTCTTTCCATCAATTTCTTCTGGGCAAGTCCATCCTTTGGGTGTGCGGAAGATGATCATGGGCCAAGCCGGTCGTTTCACCGAATCTCCGGAACGTGCGTCTTTCCAGATCTGCTTGATCTCAGCGATCACGGTATCCATGACGAACGCCAATTTCTGGTGAACGACCTCCGGGTCTGTTCCTTCGACGAAGTACGGTTTGTAACCCATTCCTTCGAACAGACTTGTCAGTTCTTGCTTAGGAATCCTCGCCAGAAAACAAGGATTGGCGATCTTGTACCCATTCAAATGCAGGATGGGCAGCACGGCACCATCGCGGGCCGGATTGAGAAATTTGTTGCCGTGCCAACCGGTGGCCAACGGCCCAGTCTCGGCTTCGCCATCGCCAACAACGCAAGAGACAATCAAATCTGGATTGTCGAAGGCGGCTCCATAAGCATGGCTGAGAGCGTACCCAAGTTCGCCGCCTTCGTGGATGCTACCGGGCGTCTCCGGTGAAACATGGCTAGGAATGCCTCCTGGAAAACTGAACTGCTTGAACAGTTTTTGAATTCCCTCTTCGTCTTGACTGATGTCGGGATAGAACTCGCTGTAGGTTCCTTCCAAGTAAGCGTGCGCCACCAGTGATGGACCGCCGTGACCAGGGCCGATCACATAAATCATGTTCAGGTCATCTCGTTTGATCACACGGTTGAGATGAACACAGAGCATGTTCAGGCCAGGCGATGTCCCCCAGTGCCCCAACAACCGGGGTTTGATGTGTTCTCGCTTCAGCGGCACTTTCAGCAATGGATTGTCGAGTAGGTAAATTTGACCCACCGACAGATAATTCGAAGCCCGCCAATAGGCGTTTAGCTTGGAGAGTTCTTCTTGGCTCAGCGTCTGATCGTGGACGTCGGATTGGACAGTTTGTGCTTCGTTGGTCGTTGTCGACATCAGTCGCTCCTAGGACGTT
>NZ_JBICHO010000048.1:0-3067 GCF_043100905.1 Rhodopirellula sp. JB055
TGTTCCATGTGTTTCGGATGGCGGTGGTGATGTCGCTGACCGGTTTGGCATTGTCGGTCGCCACTCCCCTGACACCCCAGCATTCCGTGTTGTTGATGGGCGGTCTCAGCATCGCGTACAGCACGCTTGGAGGAATCGAAGCCGTCATTTGGACGGACACCATTCAAACGGTGGTGCTGCTAGGAGGAGCTTTCCTGGCAATCCTGTTGATGCTGTCCGCCACCGACGGAGGATTCACAGGAAGTTGGTCACACGCCGTCGAAGCAGACAAATTACGAATGGCCAATTTCCACCTCAGCCCGACTCACGCGCAACTTGCATTGTGGGTGATCGTGTTCGGTGCGATCGGTCAAAACCTGTCTTCTTACACGGCCGACCAAGCCGTTGTCCAACGCTACATGACCACCGCGACGCGGACCCTGGCGGCTCGTTCGATTTGGACCAATGCCGTTCTCACCGTCCCCGCGACGTTGCTGTTCTTTGGGATCGGAACGGCGTTGCACGGTTTCTACCATTCACACCCCGATCGACTTTCACCCGCGATCACGACCGACCAAGTCTTCCCGCTATTCATCGCTCGGGAAATGCCCATCGGGCTGGCGGGCCTGATCGTCGCCGGAGTTTTCGCGGCGGCCCAGTCGACTGTATCGACCAGCATGAATTCGACCGCGACAGCTTTGGTGACAGACTTCGTCCGACCTCTCAACCTGTGTCGCACCGAACGCGGTTACCTGGTCACGGCTCGCACACTGACTTTCCTCACCGGATCGCTGGGAACACTGTTCGGGTTGGTCTTTGTCGATCCCAGCATCAAGTCATTGTTTGACACGTTCATTGTCGTGATTGGCTTGTTCATGGGAGTCCTAGGCGGGCTGTTCATTCTTGGCGGACTGACGACGCGAGCCAATTCGGTGGGCGCGACGGTCGGTGCCATCTTCGGCGCTGCGATGATGTTCGTTCTTTGGCGCTACACCACGGTCAACGGTTACCTCTACACGACGTGCGGAATCCTGAGCTGCTTTGGTTCGGGTTACTTGGCCAGTCTGCTGACTTCACGTCCCAGCGACTCGCTCGCCGGATTGACGATCCATACGCTGAGTGACACGGAGAATTGATCAGTGAACTCCAAACGACGCCGAGAATTGATTGATGTGTATCGAGACGGGCTGCTCCACGACACGCTCCCGTTTTGGTTGCAGCACGGCGTCGATCGGGAACACGGCGGTTTCTTCACCTCGCTGAATCGGGACGGCACTGTGATCGACACCGACAAAGGTGTCTGGCAACAGGGCCGCTGCACTTGGTTGTTGGGTGAACTCTACAACAACGTTGAACCGCGCGAAGAATGGCTGCAACTCGCCATCCACGGGATGACGTTCTTGGACCGACATTGCTTTGATCCAACCGACGGCAGAATGTGGTTCCACGTCGCCCAGGACGGGCAGCCCATTCGCAAGCGGCGGTACGCGTACTCCGAGTGCTTCGCGGCGATTGCCTACGGCGAACTCGCCCTGGCCACCGGCGAAGCCTACTACCGCGACCGCGCCATTCAAACCTTCCGAAAGTTCGTCGACCACAACCTGAACAGCAAAGAGGCGGCCTCGAAGTTCACCGAGACGCGTCCCACTCGAGGAATGGGATTCCCGATGATGACCATCGCCACCGCCCAAGAACTCCGGCAATCCATTGGTTTGGAAGACGCCAACGACTGGATCGATCGAAGCATCGCCAGCATTCACGAATTTCATTTAAAACCGGACATCGAATGTGTGATGGAAACCGTCGGTGTCAACGGCGAGATCCTCGATCACTTCGACGGCCGCACGCTCAATCCTGGGCACGCCATCGAAGGTGCTTGGTTCATTCTGTTGGAAGGCCACCAACGCCAAGACCCATCGTTGATCGAAACGGGGTGCCAGATGCTGGATTGGATGTGGCATCGTGGCTGGGATCCTGAACACGGCGGCATCCTCTACTTCGTCGACGTGCAGGGGCTGCCCGTTCAAGAGTACTGGCACGACATGAAATTCTGGTGGCCGCAGAACGAAACCATCCTGGCGACCTTGCTCGCGCATTTGCTGACCGGCGATGACAAGTACGCCAATTGGCACCGGCAGGCTCACGACTGGGCGTACTCCCATTTCCCTGACGCTCAGCACGGCGAATGGTTCGGATACTTGCGCCGCGATGGCACGATCAGCAGCGAACTGAAAGGAAACCTATGGAAGGGCCCTTTCCACCTGCCACGAATGCAATACCTCGCCTGGAAGTGGCTGGAGAAGGACTTCGACTGATGCCCCCTCAAACCGCGATTCGGACCCGGTTGCGGTATTCACGTGGCGTCATCTTTCGGTGCTGCTGAAACCGCCGATTGAAGTTGGAAAGGTTCTGGTAACCGGATTGCTGGCTGATCGACAGAATCGAGTCATCGGTGTCTGTCAACAATCGACACGCGAACCCAATCCGCAACTCGTTGATGTACGCCGACACTGTTCGTCCGGTGGACTGCTTGAAGAACCGACTGAAGGCAGAAGCGTTCATGTCAGCGAGCTCCGCCAGATCGCTGTGCGTCAGATCGGGATCCGTGAGATGATGGGTGATGTGGTCACAGATAAGCTGAATGCGAGTCTCCACTTCTTCGTTGTAGCTCGCACGATAGAGATGGGACGCCAGCGGTTCTGCAACGGAACAGTTCGCAAGCTGATCGAGGATTGAGAGCAGCGTCACGAGTCGACTCGCACCGCCAAGGTGTTCCAATTCAATCAACTGTTCGCCGATCGGCTGAGCCATGTCGGCAGGAAACCATAACCCGCGGCTGGCCCGCTGAAGCAACTGATGGACTTCCACCATCTCATTGAGCCGAAAGAAACCGGGCCCCAAAAAATCCGGATGAAATTGCAGCACCATCGCGGAGTGCAAATCGTAGACTTGGCCCCGATACTCATCCGAAGCCCACGTGTGTGGCAACTCCGAACCGAGCAGCACGAGATCATGATCGGTGTAGCTACCGAGGTGATCGCCGACCATCCGAGAACCAACCCCGGAGGGAATGTAGGTCAACTCAACT
>NZ_JBICHO010000049.1:0-12980 GCF_043100905.1 Rhodopirellula sp. JB055
CATGCTTTTCGCCTAAGCGCCGGCCTGCTTGGATCCATCAAAGTTCCCCAGGACGGGCCGTTCGGAATCAACGGTCCTCTACAAGTGCCGGCGGGGTTCCAGGTTGCGATCGGTTGCTTCTCGATCGGCCACTCTGTGAGCTGCTTTGTTTACCTGTTCAGACGAAGTGAATCGTCAGAGGGTACTTCCAAACCTCACCCTGGCTGGCTTTGATCCCTCCAATGATGGGGAAGATCACACTCAACACGGCCAGGATCAAGAATCCCAAGAAACCGATTCCGACAAACAGCAGGATCGTGCAGAGAATGCTGAAGAGGAATTCGGTGATCAACCAGTTGGTGACGTTTCTCCCGTGTGCGTCCAAGGAAGGAATGTCGTCTTTTTTGAGTTGCCAGATCACGATTGGGGCGAGGAAACCTGCGATTGGGACGACGTATCCCGCAAATTGCGAGAAATGCAAGATCATTGCCCAGGTGTTGGCGTTTGGGTTTGGGTCGTATTGCATATTGGAGGCCTGTTGGAGTGAAAAGATTCGTGGCAGTTGAACAGGCAGTTATTCGTGGTCGATGAGGCGCTTCGACAGAAAAAGGGTTTCACCGAGTTCGGTGTCGATTTCGGTTCCAGCGAATCCGGTTTTCGAATACAGCGAACGAGCTGGCTTGTTTCCGCGATAAACTTCGAGCGTGATTTTGCAACAATTGCGTTCGTTCGCGAGTTCGGTGATCGCTTTCATCAGCAGGGAACCAACACCCTTTCCTCGATGCGGAGCGCTGACCATGACGTCGTGAACGTTCAAAACGGGGGCGGCGGCAAAGGTTGAGAAAACTTCAAAACAGTTTGCTAGCCCAATGGCTTCGGTTCGCTGGTCGGGATGGTTGATCATCGCGAACAGGGAAACTGCATTGGGGCGTTGGGCAAGTTCAGTTGCCACTCGCTGTTGGGCACGCTTACTCAGTCCCGGGCTTCCGATGGCTGGGTCGTCTGCGTATTCGGAGAGGAGGCGAATCAGTGATTGGCGATGTGGTTCGTGGGTGTAGTCCACGCGAAGGATTTCAATATCCAAATCGGATGTTTGGTTTGCGCGTTGAGGGTTGGTTTCCGTCGACATAACGCATTGGTGTCCGGAGGCACGAATTTTGGAATCGTCGGATTCAGAACCAACCCATCAATCGCATGGCGGCGATGGCGGTGAAACCGAGAAGAATGGTGTTGAACCAAGTTTGGGAAACTCGGGTGACCAGCCATTTTCCGGACAACATTCCAAGTGGGATCATCGGAGCTAACACGGCGCCCACCAACAATGTATCGGGTGTGATGAGGCCGAGGTTGTAGCTCAACGGGAGCTTCAGGACGTTTAATACAAGAAACAGCCACGCGCTTGTGCCGATCAATTCCCACTTTGGCAGGCTGACCGCCAGAAGATAGAGTGCAACCACTGGCCCAGCTGCATTGGCCAACATCGTTGTTAGACCTGCCAGTAAGCCGAGGAAGATGGAGAACCAGGCTTGGTGGGGGAATTTCTCAAACAACTTGGGCCGTAGAAGACGGGCGGCTTGCACCGCGGTCAATGCGAGAATGATCCCACCAACAAGTGTCTTGAAATGTCCGGGATCGAGTTGGTCCATCATCGCCCATCCAATCAGAATCCCTATCAGTGTGGGGGGAAGCAATCGACGGACATGGGACCAGTCTGCTTTTCGTCCGAAAAAGCGAATGGCGCAGAGGTCGCCAACAACCAACATGGGCAGTAACACGCCAGTGGATTCCAACGCACCAAAAACAAAGGCGAAGAGGACCACGTGCAACATGCTGATGCCGGGGAATCCAGATTTGGAGAAGCCGATGCCGGTGGCGCCCGCTGCCAACAGAGCGATTTGGTCGGGAGTGAGCGATGAAAGCATCGGATTTTGTGTGAGTCAAAGGTGTGTCAGGTGCAATGGCTGAGGTTGGGAGTATCTACAATGACTCAGGGTTCACGAACCCCACCCCACCCGCCGAACTAGGCTCTATCCCCAGATTCCCGCCTTCGACAAAAGTGCAACCATGGTCAAACGCTTGGGTTTTTCTGTCCTTTTCTATCGAATGGGCTGGCGTTGGTCGCTCCTTTGGCTTGTTTGTTTCTTTGCCAGTCCTGCGTTTGTTCGAGCAGAGGAAACAGCGGCAAGCGACTCGACGATCCGAGAGGGGTTTGCGTCGGAGTTATTGATTGGGAGTGCTCAACGAGAGATCACGCCGCCGACGGGTTTTCCAATTTCGGGCTATTTTCACGAGCGTTTGGCCACGGATATGCGCGACCCGTTGTTTGCCAAAGCGATGGTTTTCGAGCAAGACGATACGGTCGTGGTCTGGGTGGCGTGTGACTTGGTCGGCATCACGCGAGATTTATACGAAGAGGTGACGCGGCGATCGGAATCGTTGCACGGGATTCCGGTGAAACATCACATTGTTTCAGCGACGCATTCGCACACCGCCCCTGACTATCGGGCGCATTTGGTGCGTCATCTTCGTAGTGAGTGGAAGGAGTCGGGAAGTGGCGAAGCTTCTGATCAGGCGAAGATTCCTTACGCTGAAAAATTGATCGATGGGATTGTGGGAGCAATTGGCGATGCCGCGTCGAACAGGCGTCCCGCGAAAATGATGGCGGGGCAGGCGATTCAATCGGTGCCGGTGTCATTCAATCGACGTTCGGTGATGAAGGACGGCAGCATTCAGACTTGGCAGCGGGAGTCCAACCCAGCTCGAATTCGCGCCGCTGGTCCGATCGATGATCAGTTGGGCGTGATTGCGGTCGTGGATCCGAAAACAAACCGGCCATTCACAATTTGCAGCAGTTATGCGTTGCACTTGGACACTGTCGGGGGGACTCAGTGGAGTGCTGATTACCCGGCATACATGCATCGGGCCGTGGCGGAAAAGTTTGGCGATGAAGTGCTCTCGATTTTCGGGGCTGGCACTTGCGGTGACATCAATCACTCCGATCCATCTCGTAAAGAACGCAACTCGTGCGAGTTCATTGGGCATTCTTTGGGCGAAACCTTGGTGCAAAAGGCTCGTTCGATGGTCGAAGGGGCAACCGAAACATCACCGGACGAGAAATCGCAATTAAAATATCGTCACGCGGTGGTCCCGTTGCCGCTGCAAACATCAACGGAACAGCAGATCGAGCGAGCAAAGTCGTTGATTCCCCTGGCTCGCGGGGGTGAAAAGGTGGCGTTCGAGGACCTCGTCGTTGCCAACCGAGATGCTCAGTTGGATCGCCTGACCCACAATCCTTCGTGGATTGACGCGGATGATCCAGCGAATGTTTCGCCAATGATTGCATGGGAGGGCATCGGAGATCATTTGCCAGTCGAGGTTGCGTCCATCACTTTGGGGGATGAGTTGGCCATCGTCTTCCTGCCTGGAGAAGTTTTTGTTGACTTGGGGTTGGCGATCAAACGACACTCGCCATTCAAAACGACACTGGTGATTGAGTTGTCCAACTGTGTCGAAACGGCTTATTTGCCAACGCATGCCGCGTATGCTCAAGGCAGTTACGAGGTCATCAACTCACGAACCAAGCCTGGATCAGGTGAAAAACTAGTTGCCGCGGCGCTCGCCCTGCTGCGTAGCGCGGCCTCCGACGAAACCACTGTGAAATACGAACTCCATTCTGAACTGACTTCTCGATGATTCTGACTTTGAAGACACTGCTTTTGCGACTGCGTCCGCCAGTTCTGAGCTCACTGGCCGGATTGATTCTGGTTTTAAGCGGTTCGATTGGATTGGTTTCTGCTCAAGAGACGGTTTCCGATGACCCTGACTTTGCATTGCAGGGCGAGTACATCGCGGATGAGATCGGAGTGCAGGTCATTGCCATCGGCGACGGCGAGTTTGACGTTGTGATTCACGAAGGCGGCTTGCCCGGAGCTGGTGCAAAGCCTTCGCCTCGAAAAATTGAGGCGGATGAAGATGTCCTGTTGGGATTGTTTGATTCGATGAATCTGCGCCGGGTCGAGCGGGTTAGCAGCACGATGGGCCGGTCTGCTCCCGCGAAAGCCACCGTGCTGTTCGATGGGACCAAAGAATCGGCGGAAGCGAATTGGGAGAACGGTCGCGTCAGTCCTGAAGGTTGGTTGATGCAAGGGACATCGAGCAAGCAGAAATTCCAAGACTACACGTTGCACTTGGAGTTTCGGACTCCGTTCATGCCCAAGGCAACGGGCCAACAGCGTGGCAACAGCGGTGTCTATCACCAAGGCCGCTACGAAACTCAGGTGTTGGATTCGTTTGGGTTGGAAGGGCTCGATAACGAATGCGGTGCGATTTACACCGTCAGTGCTCCCGCGGTCAACGTTTGTTATCCGCCAATGCAGTGGCAGACTTACGATGTTGATTTCACGGCGGCGCGATTCGATGATGCAGGGAAGAAGGTCGCTGACGCTCGGATGACCGTTCGTTTGAACGGAGTCATTGTTCAGAACAACGTTGTTGTGCCGAATGCGACTCGAGGAGCGAAATTGAAGGAGGGGCCCGAGCCGGGGCCCATCTATTTGCAAGATCATGGGAACCAGGTTCGATACCGAAACATTTGGGTTTTGCCACGAGACGCGGAACGCGAAGCCAAGCGTCCGATTGTTTCAGGCTTTGAACGTTTCGTTGGCACCGACGCGTTGTCGATGGCCGACGCGGGCGAAGTTCTGATCGACAACTTGGCATGCGGAGCGTGTCACGCAGCAGGAACATCGATGTTGCCCTCGCAAAGTGGCCCCGATTTGTCGCAGGTGTTCGGGCGAGTTCGCGCTGATGCCATCGTTGACATGATTGCTGATCCTCACGCCACCAAACGCGGCACAACAATGCCCGACCCCTGGCCAGGAATGGAGGCGGCCGAACGACGGGAACGCGCGCAAGAAATCGCGAGCTACCTGCATTCGCTCAACGATCAGCCACTTGAAGACCGTATCGTCAGTGACAAGCTCGCTGATCGCGGCGAAAAGCTGTATCAAAAAGTGGGTTGTGCAGCCTGTCACTCGGCTGATCCCGCCAGTCCCAGCCCAATGTCGGTTCCGCTGGGCAAGCCACACCGCAAGTACACATTGCCGTCTTTGACGAAGTTCTTGAAAACGTGCAACCAACTTCGTCCGGGCTTGCGAATGCCAGCGATGGTCGGCACCGACGAAGAGATCATGGCGGTCGCGGCTTACCTGACTCGTGAGGTCACCGTGGGCGAAACCGCGGATGCATTCACCAGAAAGGTCTATCACGGATCATGGAAGAAACTGCCAAAGTTTGATTCGTTGGAACCAGTCTCCGAAGATCGAGTCGGTGGGCTGAAGTTCGATGACTTGAAACGAAGAAATAACTTTGGGGTGGTCTACGAGACCGATTTGCACGTCAACGCAGATACCAAGTTGACGTTTTACTTGGCCAGCGATGACGGCAGTGCACTGGAAATTGATGGGCATCGATTGGAGAACGATGGGATCCATCCTCACAAAACGGTCCAAGCTGAATACGACTTGAAGGCCGGGGTCTATCCAGTTCGCGTGGAGTACTTTGATGGTGGAGGACAAACGTCGCTGAGCTTGGAAGTGGAAGGCGATTCCTTTGCTCGCGATGACATTGCCTATTGGGTCAGCAACACCGTCGGTGGAAAGCCGCTGGATTTGTTGCCAAGCGAATTTGTGGCGGACTCTTCTCTGATTGAAAAAGGCAAGCAGCAATTTTATTCCGCTGGATGCGCCAATTGCCACTCGGTCGGTGCGGGCAAAGCTTCCGATTTGCAAATCGTTCAAGCACCCGCGTTGGATCAGGCGAGCGAAGGAAAGGGCTGTTTGGCGGAGAAAGTTTCCGCACCTGCAGTCAACTTTGCCTTGGGAGCTTCGCAGACGTCTGCGATTGAATCGGCACTGAAACGCCGACGCTCGGGACAACGCCCCAAGGTGACTGACGCTCGACGAGTTCACATGACGATGGTGGGGCTGAATTGTTATGCCTGTCACCAACGCGGTGGCGTTGGCGGGCCCGAGTTGTCCCGTGATGAGTCGTTTGTGTCGACGGTTCCCGAGATGGGACTGGAAGGCCGTTTGCCCCCGCAATTAACGGGTGTTGGCGACAAACTGACTCCGCAAACAATCACCGATGTGTTGAATCACGGTGCCAACCTTCGCAGCTACATGGGCACGCGAATGCCGGCGTTTGCATACGAGCCACTGCGAGACTGGCATGCTGCGGTCGGACGTTTGGACATGGATCCGACGGTTGAAGCAGCGGACACCACCGCCAGTGAATCGACGGTCGTTTCCAACGGTCGCCAGCTTTGCGGCAACGACGGGTTGTCCTGCATCAAGTGCCACAGTTTTGGAGGAGATACCGGAGGAGGTTTGGGTGCGATTGATCTTTTGACAATGCCCAAACGACTTCGATACGAATGGTTCCAACGCTATTTGCAAAACCCAACGCTGTATCGACCTGGTACTCGGATGCCGAACAGTTTTGTGGATGGCAAGTCCTCGATCACCACGATCGAAGACGGCGATCCGGTCAACCAAACCGACGCCATTTGGAAGTATCTGTCGCTTGGTGACAAAGCCAAAGAACCGGTCGGTCTGAAGCAGAATGCGATTGTGTTGAAGCCGGCCGAGCAAGCACTGCGGATCTACCGGAACTTCTTCACCGGAGTCAGTGCACGCGGAATTGGAATTGCTTTCCCGAACAAAACCAACCTGATCTGGGATGCCGAGCAGATGACGTTGGCTCGGGTTTGGAAGAACGGCTTCTTCGATGCATCGATGCACTGGCGTGGTCGCGGACAAGGTCGCCAGGAACCGCTCGGTGATGCGGTTTCGATTCTTGAGGGACAGTCGACATTGGCTCAGCTTTCAAGCGTTGCTGCGGCTTGGCCCAAGGAGTCGGCAAGAGCCCGAGATTTCCGTTTCGGTGGATATCAACTGAGTGGCGGCGAAACCATTGCCATTGGGTTTGCTCGAGGTGATTTGAAAGTGGAAGACACCATTTCTTCTCAAACGCCGGCTGGTGAGAAAACGTCGCCTCAACTGAGCCGAACGTTGACGGTTTCGGTTCCTGCTGCAGATGGCAACGATCAATGGGTGTGGCAACCGACCGACCAGCCCATGGAGCTTGTGGAAGAATCGGAGGGCACGCAAGTCTTCCGCATCAACAATCAAGCGAGTTTGCAGGTCCAGGGGATTCAGCTTGAGAAGGTGATGGTGGATGGCAAAGCGATTTGGCGTGCTGCCCTGCCGGAGGGAGAAACAGTGACGATCCATCAAACGATTGCTTGGTGACGTCCATCCGACGCGTTGCTTTGAACTGACACATTTGCCACCGAACTTTTTTTGACGACCTGAACGATGAACTTCATGCAAATTCGACCTTTGGCCAGCTTGGCCTTGCTGCTGAGCTTTGTTCCAGCGATCCATGCGGATCAACCGAAGGAGAGCGACTACTACACGATCACGACCTTCGAAACTCCGGAGGGCGAAGTCATCGAAGCGTGTGGCTTTGAGTGGATGGAAGACGGGCGATTGGCGGTGTGTTCGCGTCGCGGTGACATCTTCATGATCGAGAATCCGCTTGCTGAAAAAGTGACCGCGGATCAGTTCAGCGTGTTTGCTCGCGGGCTGCACGAACCACTCAGTTTGACCGAACAAGACGGATGGTTGATCGCGACGCAGCGTCCTGAAATCACGCGATTGAAAGACACCGACGGAGATGGTGCCGCGGATGTCTTTCAAACGCATGCCGATGGATGGGGCGTGTCGGGTGATTACCACGAATACGCGTTTGGATCGAAGTTGGATGCCAACGGTGACATGCTGATCACATTGTGTTTGACAGGTTCATTCAGCAGCAAGGTTCCGTTTCGCGGGTGGGCGATGAAAATCACTTCGGACGGCCAAACCATTCCGTATTCCAGCGGCGTGCGCTCGCCCGGTGGGATGGGGACCGATTCGAACGGCCATGTTTTCTACACCGACAACCAAGGTCCTTGGAATGGAACGTGTGGTTTGAAGATGCTGCGAGAAGGAAAGTTCATGGGCCATCCCGGTGGTTGGGATTGGTATGACGATGCACCGAACATGGGCAAGCGTCCTCAAGAGCCTGAAAGCGGCAGTCGCATTTTGACCGAAGCGGCCAAAATCCCAGAACTGGTCCCGACGGTAGTCATGTTCCCGTACAACAAGATGGGAAAGAGTGCGTCGGGCATCGTTTGCGATCAGTCAGGCGGCAAATTTGGTCCGTTCGAAAACCAATTGTTCGTGAGCGATCAGTCGCAGAGCACGGTCATGCGAGTCGACTTGGAAGAAGTCGATGGCGTCTGGCAGGGCGTTTGTTTTCCGTTCCGACGAGGGTTTGCCTCAGGCAATGTCGGGATGGAAATGGCACCCAATGGATCAATGTTTGTTGGCGGAACCAACCGCGGTTGGGGATCAACCGGGCCGCGACCATTCGCGGTCGAACGATTGGATTGGACTGGGGAAATTCCGTTTGAAATCAAGCACATGAAGTCAACGGCAGACGGCTTTGACTTGGAATTCACTCAACCAGTGGATGCCGCGACGGCGACCGATTTGGCGGGTTATGAGATCGAGACTTACACGTACGAGTACCGTTCGCAGTACGGCAGTCCGGAAGTGGATCCGACCAAGCCCTCGATCACATCGGCAACTATTTCGCAGAACGGGATGCACGTGCGATTGGTGATCGACGGATTGCAACTCGGTCATGTTCACGAGCTTCATTCCAACGGTGTCCGCAACCAAGACGGCAACCCTTTGCTGCATCCTCAGGCGTACTACACGCTGAATAAGATCAACGAGGGCAACTAGTAATCGAATTCAGCTTGGGTTTTGAGTAGTGGACGAGGCAACGAGTCCTTGATGCAGGATTGAGCGGAAGCATTCGTTGGCTCACCCTCGAAGGTTCGCCCATCAACCACGCCATTTGGGAACATTGGTTTTAGAAGATCGTGTTTGAGGCTGATACGCGATTGGAGTTAGAATGTGACCATGCAAATTCCCCGTCTTCCCAACGCCACCGCGACTGCGGCTTTGCCTCTCAGTGTCGCTGACACGCTGACGGACCTGGGGGGCATTTCGTCCGATCGATTGCGGGTGGTGGAAGCCTCCAGGCCTGCGACAGCGGAGGATCTTGCCATCCTTCATGCTCAGGGCGTGATGTGCGAACTCGTCGACGGCCAATTGGTGGAGAAGCAGAGGGGGTTCAAAGAATCACTGCTGGCACTCGCGATCGGGCACTTTCTGTTCCAGCATGTGTCGAAACACAAGCTGGGCATGGTCTCGGGAGCGGATGGTTTTGTAACCCTCTTTCCCGATCTGATTCGCGGTCCCGACGTGGCTTTTTTGTCTTGGGACCGGCTGCCGGGCGGAGAATTGCCGGAGGAGGCGTTCCCTCGAATCGTTCCTGATTTGGTGGTGGAAGTTCTCAGTCCCGGAAACATTCGGGCGGAAATGGCTCGCAAACGTCGCGAATATTTTCACGCTGGCGTCCGGTTGGTTTGGACGGTGGATCCCATTCGAAGGTCCGTTGCCATCTTCACCTCGGCGACGCAGTCATCAGTGCGTGGCGAAACGGAATCGCTCGATGGTGGTGAGGTTCTGCCCGGGCTGAAGATCAATTTGGCGGAAGTGTTCGCCGTTCTGGACGGTCCGGATGTGGACGAAAATCCTACCGTCGTAAACGGTTGATGGAGCAGCATTCCTCGTTGTCACTGTCCGGTTGATCCTGCTGTTTGAACGCTCGCAAAGTTCTCGGGTGAAAGCTTCACTTGACCCAGGTCGTTGGTGCCTTTGACCAAGTTGATCTTGAATCGATTGCGGTCCCACTGTTGAACGTTGCCATCGATCGTGATGTTGGTCAGGTGGCGGGCGTCTTCATGGAAGATGCGAAAAGTGAGTTCCTGGTTCTCGGGAAGACCTTTGATTTCAATTCGCCCTTGAACATCGCTGACGGCGGCGTAAGGGTGATCGAGAACGACCAGCCAAGCTCGCATCCAAGGGTGAATGTTGCAGTCAATCGGTATCGGTGCGGGCTCTGCTTTTTGCAGGGAAAAGTCGCGATTATTGCCGGCAGGAATGAGGATACCCGAGTGATGGTTTCGAATGAAATTGATGTTGATGTTGTGACCTACCTTGGCCTCGGACACATCAAAGACCAGTTTGTCTCCGCTTTGAGCAAGAACCACACGCGGCTCAAAACGGCAGCCTTTTGCCCGTAAATTTCGAGTTTGCTTGGACGGTTTGGAAGCAGGCAATCGCGTTCCTCCACGACCGGTGTAGAGGTACACGACAACGTTCCGAATGCCCTTTGTTTCTTGGTCGACCAGAAGACGCTCATCGAGCAAGTTCAATTGGCCGCAGACTGCTTTGTCCCTGTCGACGTCAAGCGGTTCAGGGGTTGGAGTTGGACCATCAAACAAGAATTGCATTCGCAGATCAGCGGCATGAGTGGAAGCACAACACCACGTGACCAAGCAGGCAATCGAAAGGGTGAGCGTTTTCATGGGTGAGCCTTGCACTCGTAGCGGTAGCCGAGGCCATAAACGGTTTGGATAATGCGGGGGTGCTTGGGGTCTCGCTCGATGCGTTTGCGGAGTTGGCTGACGGTTTGGTCGATCGTACGGCTGTTGGGGACTCGGCCGGGACCCCAGCATTCTTGAAACAGCGTTTGGCGATGCACCACATCCCCGTCAGCGTCATGCAGCAAGATCAAGATTTGCAGTTCTCTTGCAGTGAGTTCAATGGTCGTTTCGCCACGAGTGGCTCGCAGTTTTGATGGGGTGACTTGCAAGTCGTCCATGTTGAACGTGACATGCGTGGTCGGGTCTTTTACGCAGGGAGGTTGGCTGGGTTCCGGTTGGCAGCGTCTGAGGACGGCTTTGACTCGGGCGATGACTTCGTGCGATCCAAACGGTTTGCTGATGTAGTCGTCCGCACCCAGTTCCAGCCCAACCACTTTGTCGATCTCGTCGCCCTTGGCGGTGATGAAAATGACCGGCGTCCGGTGGTCTTCGGCACGCAGAAGTCGACAGACGTCAAAACCGCTTGTTATGGGCATCATCACGTCGAGGCACACCAAATCGAACTTCTTGGATTCGATCATTTTTGATGCTGACAGGCCATCACCGACTGTTGCCACGTCGTAGCCCTCTGCGCCCAGTAATTCCTCCAGGGCAGCACGGGTGTGCCGGTCATCTTCAGCGATCAAGATCCGGGTCATGATGGTTCGGTTGGGGATGACGAGACGTGATTGGATGTTGGGTTCACCGGTTGCAGGGTGAAGCGAAAGTGGGATCCCGACTCGGAAGGAATCCAGGTCAGTTCGCCACCGTGCCGACGGGCCGCGTTGCGGGCGATCGCCAGTCCCAGGCCTGTTCCGGCTGGTGCTGACAAGGAATCGTCAAGTCGCTCGAAGGGTTCGAAGATGCGTTTTGCTTCCGACTTGGTGATCCCTGGACCCTTGTCGATCACGTCGATGGTGATCAGGGTCGCTGTTTGGACGCTGGTCAGTGTGGCTCGCTTTCCAGAGGCCGCGTATTTTTCGACGTTGCTGAGCAGGTTCACCAGGACCAGTTCGATCACATCGGTGTCGATCGGGATTGCTTCGTTGGCGTTGAGCTTCAGATTCGTTTTGATCTCGAGACTCTCGAAAGCGGGAGCAAAACTTTCCACGACGCGGCGGATGATTTGGTCGGGGGCTTCGATTGTCGGACGCAGTTTGCCTTTCCCCGAAACCATGTCGAGAACGCCTGTGACCAATCGGGAAAGACGCTGACTCTCCTCTTCGATCACATCCAAACGTTCCAGCAACCGCCCACGTTGGTTGGGCTTATCTGATGATGACGCCGTTTCCGAGTCCAGATCGCGTTTGGCGAGTTCAGCGTACAGGCGAATGTTGGTCAACGGCGTTCGCAACTCGTGCGACACATGGCTGGCGAAGCTGACGCGTTGTTGAGCCAACGCCATTTGACGCCGGATCGTTGTCAAGACATACACGCCGAGCAATAGCATCGTGGTCGCGAGCGCCAGCAAGGTTGCCAGCAACGGAATGGTTCCGTCGGCCAGCCATCCCGGATTGGGTGTGATGGATGGTGTGTAGAGCAACCGCCATCCGTTCCAGGGTGACTCCATCCGTATGGTTGCCAGCGGTTGGGATTGGTTGGTTGCATTCGTGGAATCTCCCCAGCGGTACACCGTTCGATCGGTGCTGTCTCGCAGTTCGTATCGCCCGCTCTCATCGGGGGAAGAGGCGGGCAAGGCTTCGACAAGGTCGGCCATCCATCGCCCTCGTTCCAGAACGATCCCGGTGGCGGTTTGGTCGGATCGTGGCAACCACAGCACCAATTGCAGGCCGTCCTCGTGGAACCAGCTTTGCCAGCGAGTGCTGGTGGTTGATGAGGTGCTCGCGAACGATGATTTTGACGTCCGGGAAGTTCGTGACTGCGGGAGGTTTTGCTTGATGGACGACAAGGATCCGGAATCACCTCGAGGAGCATTGGCTTCCTCGATTTCTCCAATCGGTCGACCGCGAGCGAGTTCACTCAGGGCGGCGTGCCACAACGTTTCTGATGTTTCGTCGACAACAGGTTTGCGAGGGTAGATCAAACGCCCATCGCGATCGACCAACAAGACCGAGCGAACGATGGGCGTAGAACGGCGAAGCTCAGCGAGCTGATCTAAGTCACGATCGGCAACGCGAAGTTGGTTGCCCAAATCGGTTTCATATCGCTGGGCGATGGGACGCAAGTTGGAACTCAAGTCACGTAGTCGCCCAGCGAAAAGTTGTTGCAACTGTTCTCGTTGCTGCTGTTGTTGCCGCGCGAGCGTGGCGGTTCCGAGCCAGCCGATCAAGATCAGCGGCGAAACGATGAGCAACAACAACGCGAGAACGTGACGCAGAGGCAAAAGAGATTACCGACGAGGGGCGGAGGATTGGGAAGGCGAGAGACTGGGGAC
>NZ_JBICHO010000050.1:0-13426 GCF_043100905.1 Rhodopirellula sp. JB055
GAGACAAGTTACCGACAAGACACTCTCAGCCGGGTAACCGCTGCGGAATGGGGCGTGCCGTTATTAACTGCTGTGCATGCACTGCCTTGAGACCCCCGCCTGCCGCAGCCCGAGGGGGCGGGAAGCGACCGTTCAGCGAGATTTCCGGGGGTGAGCAATCCGCACGCTCCCCATGCCAGTCCCTCACCCACCAGCCCCTCACCCACGCGTACGCCTTTTGAAGTTGCGTTTTGCTCAAAACCCGAAGCATCAGCTTTCTCATAACCCGAAGCGTCAGCTTTCTCATAACCCGAAGCGTCAGCGAGGGAAAAAAGATGTTTACTTCGCCTCGCTGACGCGTTTTGAAGTTGCAATTTTCTCGAAACCCGAAGCATCAGCGAGGAAAAAAAGATGTTGACTTCGCCTCGCTGACGCGTCGGGTTATGAAAAAAACAATGCCTCACGCAAAATCGCCACTTCAAAACGTACGCCTGAACGGCGTCGCTCGACCTCTCTCTAAACTTCGTTTCGGGAGAGGTGCATTGCGTTGAGACCCTACGAAAAGCGGGCGACAAATCGGCATGCTTTCAGAGTGGAGAAAGGTTTTCTTTTCGGTTGGCTCACCACGCCAAGAAACGGCGGATCAATTCAATTCCCGGTTCCGTTAGGAAACTTTCCGGGTGGAACTGCCAGCCCTCCAGTTTGTGTTGTTGGTGGCGGACCCCCATGATCTGCCGATTGCCGCCCGTGTCGGTCCAGGCCCCAACCACGAGATCATCGGGAACCGTGTTGGGATCGATCACCAACGAGTGGTAGCGAGTGGCGGTGAACGGATTGGTCAGGCCTGCAAACAAGCCATTGTCGTCATGGTGAATGCCGTCTGTTTTCCCGTGCATCAATTCCGGGGCTCGGATGATGGTCGCCCCAAAGGCTTCCCCGATCGATTGATGACCCAAGCAAACACCGAGAATCGGAAACTTGCCAGCGAAACGCCGGACGCATTCGACGCTGACACCGGCTTCGGTCGGAGTGCAGGGGCCCGGTGAGATCAGCAGTCGCTCCGGGGAGAGGGCTTCGATTTCGTCCGGGGAGAGGTCATCGTTGCGATGCACGCGAATGTCCGCCGAGGGATCGATCTCGCCCATCCGTTGAACCAGGTTGTAGGTGAATGAGTCGTAGTTATCGATGACCAAGATCATGGCGGCAAATCCGAGGGGGCAGCGTCCGAGGGGGGCAGCAAGGGAAGACTGCAGGATAGGTGGCGGAGCGAATTCTGTCGAAACGTCAAATCGTGGGGGATCCGGATGTCAAGACGAATTCGTGACATTCAAAAGGAAAGGATATTCTTGGCGAGTCAAGACGTAAACGCTCTTTAGAAGGTTCAGTCACCCAGCGTATAATGAGTCACTGACCGCGACGCGAAGCCTTGTTCGCGACGAGACAGATACGAACTCTTCATTGGACTCTTCATCGTGCTTTCGGTTCGCCCCAAAGTTGCTGAGCTTGCGTTTCATTTGTTCAGCCGATCGCTGCACCCCGAATTGATTCTGGTGCATCAAACGCGAAAAATTGAACGCGATGGGTACGATGCCAAAATCGAGGTGACCAACTGCGGTCACGTCGTCACGTTCAATTCGGCTCCCACGGCGGATGCCGCTGCGACAACACTTTGCGAAGTCGCCACTGGCGTGCATCAACCCTTGCCATCGCGACGTTGTTTGATTCGACAATCACTCAAAGGCAGCCGAACCGAAGAAGCCACTTGCCGATCTGGTTTGTCGTATCGATCCCATTTCCAGTTGGAAACGGTGGATCCGAAAATGTTTTGGATGGTCGGCCAGCAATTGGGAACAGGGCCCACCGAAGGTTTGCTGCATCGGTTCGATTCGAGCGGCCGGATGGCGTTGGGAGCAATCAGTTACGTCAACATCGAAACGCGTCGACGTTCGATGTTGATCCAAGCGATTCACACGTTCCCGGATGATTACGCGATCGTCAAAGTGGAATCGTTGTTCACGTTGCCAGAACCGGGCACGACGTCGACTTGAACGCCGACCCGAAAGGGCTCCACCCGATCCCGGCTCACCAGCAATTTCGGATGCATTGGCTTCATCAACGATGGAAGCCAGCGTTGGATCGGTTGGTCGGTGTGGTGGATTTGATGAACGGCGTCGCCGTCCGTGGGATCGCGGGAGAACGAAGCCGGTATCAACCGGTCGCGGAGTTGCCACCCCGCGGCAACGCTTTGATGGATTGGTATCGATCAATCGGTGTCCGCCAGTTTTATGTCGCGGACTTGGATGGGTTGATGAATCGAGGTCGGCAGGACGACGCTTTGTCCACCCTCGCGAAAGAGCTTCGCGATGGTGAAACGTTGTGGATCGATTGCGGTTGGCGTGGATCGGTTTCACGAGCGGATCGCGAATGGGTGACGGGAATCCTGTCAGCGATCTCATCGGAATCGGACGTTCGTTGGATTGTGGCGAGTGAATCAGCGGACTCGATTGGCGTGCTGGATCGACTGTTGGAATGGATTCCCGCGTGCCAGTTGACGCTCAGCCTGGATTTTCGCGACGGGCAATTTGTTGGCCCCGAAACGGTTGGGAAATGGGCACAGGCCGCCTGCGAGCGAGGCATTCGTGAGGCGATTTTGCTGGATGTGGCGTCGGTCGGCAGTGAGTCGGGGCCGCGAAGAAGCGAGGTGTTTTTGCAGTTGGTGGATCAGTTTCAGAATCTGGATTGGATCACTGGCGGCGGAATTCGACATCCAGAAGACGTCCAGAAGCTCGTGAACCAGGGATATTCTCGAGTTTTGGTTGCATCCGCTTTGCAGCCACGCTCGGTGATGGACGCAGTGGCAAAGACTTCGTGAATTCCTAGGGATTCGCCATCCGCAGCGGCTTCGCTAGGTCGCTGGCAAACTGTTATCATTGAGGCGACCTGCTGGTGCCGACGATTGAGCAGAACAGCGGGTTTTTGATTTGACTCACAAGTGAAAACAACATGGCGATGATTGATCCGATTCACGATTGGAACTTATTGGCGCAGAACCGGGGCGGCGGGCTGGAATCCAGTTCCTTGTTGCTGCTCGTTGGCGTTTTCCTGGCGTTGTTTTTCGTCGCCGTGCTGGCGTTCTTCTTCTTGCGATATGGCAAGTTGTGGTTCCAGGCGTTCATGTCGGACGCCGATGTGCAGCTTTTGAATTTGATCCGGATGCACTTCACCAAGGTCAATCCCAACGTGATTGTGCAGGCCAAAGTGATGGCCGCTCAGGCCGGGTTGAACATTGGTCGCCGCGACGGAATCAGCACGCATCGCTTGGAAGCCCACTACTTGGCGGGCGGCAATGTGATGAACGTGATTCATGCCATCATCGCGGCCCACCGGGCTCAGATTCCTTTGGAGTTTGATCAGGCGGCGGCGATTGATTTGGCGGGACGCGATGTTTTGGACGCGGTTCAAACCAGCGTTTATCCCAAAGTCATTGATTGCCCCGATCCAAAACGCAGTGGCAAAACGACGTTGAGTGCGATCACCAAGAACGGTGTCGAACTGCGTGTGCGAACTCGTGTCACGGTGCGAACCAATATCGAACAATTGATTGGCGGTGCGACCGAAGACACCGTGATCGCTCGCGTGGGTGAAGCCATCATCAGCTCAATCGGATCAGCGGACACGCATTTCAAGGTGTTGGAAAACCCAGACATGATCACCCGAGTGGTTTTGTCACGCGGCCTCGACGCTCAGACCGCCTTTGAGATTGTCTCCATTGATATCGCAGACATCGATGTCGGAGAAAACATTGGGGCTCGTTTGCAAAGCGACCAAGCAGAAGCGGACACGCGTGTTGCTCGCGCCCAAGCCGAACGGCGTCGGGCAGAGGCGATTGCGGCGGAACAGTTGATGAAAGCTCGTGTCTCCGAGAACCGTTCGCGGCTCGTTTTGGCCGAAGCGGAAGTTCCACGGGCCATGGCAGAAGCTTTCAAGGCGGGCCGGATTGGAAACGTTTCCAACGGAACTCCCATGGATGGTTCGGCGTGAGTGCAGGAACAGGAGCCACCATCGGCGAACCGGTGGACGGACCGTTTGAGCGTCATTCCTATCGTGTTCGATTTCCCGGCGGCAACGGTTTTGAGTTGGCCGGGATCGTCGACCGGCCCCGCGATCCGGTGACCAAGGAAACGCTCGCCGATGTTCCCGTCGCCGTGTTCAGTCACTGCTTCACATGCAGTAAAGACTTGAAAGCGATCGCCCGAATTTCGCGGCGGTTGGCGGAACTCGGCGTGGCGGTTTTGCGCTACGACATGACGGGGCTGGGAGGCAGCGATGGTGATTTCTCTCGCACGCACTTCACATCGAACCAAGCCGATCTGCGGTCTGCGATTCAGTTTGCAGGATCAGAAGTGGGGGCTGTGACCGGATTGATTGGCCACAGTTTCGGTGGTGCGGCATCGCTCGCGATTGCATCGGATGAAACATCGCGACCGGCCAGTTTGCAGGCAGTGGTTGCGATTGCTGCTCCCAGCGACACGGTGCATCTGGCGAATTTGCTGGACCGAATGGATCCAACGATTCAGGAACAAGGGATCGGCGAGGTTGAAATTGGCGGGCGTCGATGGAGCATTCGCCGGGAGATGCTGGAGGATTTTCGCTCGCATCAGATCGCGGATCAGTTCCCGAAGGTTCAGGCCCAGGTCATGGTGTTTCATTCGCCCACGGACGAAACCGTTGGTTACGACCATGCGCTGCGAATTGCCAGTCTGGTTGGCGGCGAGGACGAGCAATCCCGTTGCAGTGTGGTGACTCTTTCGGGGGCCGATCACTTGTTGATCCGACACCCCGGTGATGCCATCTGGGTCGCTGATACAGCGGCCGCTTTCTTAAGCCGCTATCGCTAGAACACGAATACGAACTCGTTCCAATTCAGCACGCTCAAGGCGTACAACGCGTTCGCCCGCTCGGGACTGATTTGGTACTGGGAAACCAGTTCGTTGATCAGTTCGACGCCTTCTTGGATCTCTACTTCGAGTGCGGGACGCATCAGGACTTGTTCGATCACCGCCGCGACAAACGTTTGCGGGCTTGGTTCGCCAGGCAGTTTCGAGCGGACGGATCGAGCCAGTTTGTCGGCTTCTTCGTGGATGAAGTCACTGTTCAGCAATGACATCGCTTGACCAGGTTGCAGCGTGGCAAACCGGGCTTCGCATGTCGTGTCGGGTTCAGGGAAGTCGAATGCTGATAGCAGCGGGGTCAGTAGCGAACGTTTGACGTGGATGTAGACACTGCGTCGGTTGCGTTCGGCTTCGGTGGAATTGCCCCAACCTTGGCCGGGGCGAGACTGGCCTGCCATCACTTCGGCGGAGAGGTTGGGGTAAAAGCTTGGGCCGTAGTGATCGCGATTGAGGGATTCGTTGACGGCCAAGATTGAGTCGCGGACCTCTTCAGCGCTCAGGCGTCGTGAATCGAACTTCCAGAACAGATCGTTGGCTGGGTCGATTGCCTGGGATGCTTCTTTGATCTCCGATGACATTTGGTATGCCTGGCTGGTGCAGATCAAACGGTGCATGTCTTTGATTTTCCAGCTACCATCGACCAGTCGGTTGGCCAAGTAGTCCAGTAACTCTGGGTGCGTTGGTGGGACACCGAGTCCGCCGAAGTTATTGGGCGAACGGACGATGCCACGTCCGAAGTGGTGTTGCCAAATTCGGTTGGCCATCACTCGCGAGGAGAGTCGATTGTCAGGACTGGTAACCCATTCGGCGAACACTCGTCGCCGCTCCTCGGGAGTCATTTCACGGGGCGACTCCTGGAAGATTTCCGGGAACCGTGGGGTCACCGAATCGGCTGGGGAGTGCGGGTTGCCTCGGAACAAGACAAAGGTCTCTTCGATCGGACGCAGTTTGCCCAAGCCCAGCACTTGTTGACGATCAGGCAGTTCGTCGCGTTTTTTCGCGATCAGGCTGAGTTCGGATTTGATCTCGTCGTAGCGTTTGCGTTGTTCTTTTGTCAGCAGTGGGCGAAGCTTCTTTTTCAGAATGCGTTCGCGTTGACGCTTGGGGCCTTCTGTGGCGCGTTGATCGGGAGCCGACATCTTGGTGATGCCGTCTTGTTCGATTTGCGTTGCTTCCTCTTCGAGTTTGCGTCGCTGGTCGTCGAGTTCTGCGTAGGCTTCATTCAGGCCAGGAGCCGAGACGTCGATCTGGTTGTTGCTGACTTGATCGCCCCGAGTTCCGTAGCGGCTGATGTCGGCAAAGAAAGCCAGCATGCCGTAGTAATCGGTCTGTGGGATCGGATCGATTTTGTGATCGTGACATCGAGCGCAGTTGATCGTCAAACCCAGGAAGGTTTGCCCTGTGACCGTGATCAGGTCGTCGAGTTCGTCGTAGCGAGCTTGCAAGGGATCGGCGGGTTCGTCATCCCAGATTCCCAATCGGTAATAACCGGTTGCGGTCAGCGATTCCGTGGTGACATTGTCCAGCAGGTCGCCCGCGAGTTGTTCTTTGACGAATTGGTCATAGGGTTTGTCTTCGTTGAATGACCGGATGACGTAATCGCGATATTTCCAGGCGTTGGGTTTCGGGTTGTCTCGTTCAAACGAGTTGGTCTCGGCGTAGCGAACCAGGTCCAACCAATGGCGTCCCCAACGTTCACCGTAGTGAGGGGACTGAAGCAATCGATCCACTAGTTTTTCATACGCGTTTGGATCGGAATTG
This sequence comes from Rhodopirellula sp. JB055, assembly GCF_043100905.1. Classification (NCBI taxonomy): domain Bacteria; kingdom Pseudomonadati; phylum Planctomycetota; class Planctomycetia; order Pirellulales; family Pirellulaceae; genus Rhodopirellula; species Rhodopirellula sp. JB055. Next base: position 6,693 of record NZ_JBICHO010000050.1, read on the forward strand.
TTGACGAATTCAGCGACCTCTTGCGGGGTCGGTGGCAAGCCGGTGAGGTCGAGCGTCACGCGTCGAATCAACGTTTGGCGATCTGCGGGGCCGTTTGGCGTCAGGCCGGCGGCGAGCAGCGAGTCCAGCAGGAAAGCGTCGACCGGATGGTTGCCGGCTTGCCAGTCCGAGACAACTGAATCGATTGGGGGCGTCTGGTCAGTGGAGGCTGCCTGGTCACGGAGATTCTGGATCGCTTCGGACATGTTCGGCGGGGACGCGTCTTGGACCGGTTCGTACGCCCAGTGTTTTGTGAACGTCGCACCTTCTTGGATCCAACGCCGGATCAGCTCAACCTCGGTCTCGCTGAGCGGTTCGCCTTCGGGTGGCATCAGATCGTAGTCATCGTTGGCAACGATTCGTTCCAGCAAGTGACTGGATTCGGGATCACCCGGCACGATCAGGCGTTCTCCGGAGTCGCCTTCGACCAGGGACGTTTCGGCTTGGTGCAGGCCCAGACCGCTTTCGGCTTGGTCAGGGCCGTGGCAAGAGTAGCATCGTTTCGCCAGCAAAGGCTTGATTTCCTTGCCGTAGTCCACTTCCGCTCGGACGTCGGAGCTGAGAAGAAACGAGCAACCCACTGCCAACCCAAACATCTTGAGGGTGGGGGCGACCGTTTGTGGCAGGCGATGTGGAGTGGTCATTGATTTGGCGAGCATGAGGGCGGGACCGCAGATTGCGTTCATGCGTGACTCTCGGAAGGGCGAGATAGGCGGGAAATTTGACGGTGACGCTATTTCTTAGAGTTTTTCGCGTCGGTCGTGGGTCAGTATAGCCTATCCGCGATCATTTGCGAAACGAAAGATCTGAATTCGAACGCTCATTTGGGGATGGCAAAAAAACTGGTTCGCTTATACTTTGCGCGCTTTCTGAACCAGCTAACTGGACGTTTCTCCAGTCAGCCCATGCGTGACGACGTTGCGTGCGGCGGATTGTGGACCAGCGGGAGTCCCTGTGATCGGTCCCCAACCCCTCTGACGCCCGTCGTTTTAGGGCTGTTTTCGAAGTGCTGGTTCCTACACCACGATTGAGAGATAGAAGCAGTGTCACAAGCTGAAACGACGAAGTTGCCTTACAAGGTCAAAGACATTTCGTTGGCCGATTACGGCCGCAAAGAAATCGAACTGGCTGAAAACGAAATGCCAGGTCTGATGGCACTTCGCAGCAAGTATGGTGCGGACAAGCCTTTGAAAGGGGCTCGTATCGCTGGTTGCTTGCACATGACCATCCAAACCGCGGTTTTGATTGAGACTTTGGTGGAACTGGGCGCCGAGGTGACTTGGAGCAGTTGCAATATCTTCAGCACGCAAGATCACGCGGCGGCGGCCATCGCTGCGGCTGGGATCCCCGTTTATGCCTGGAAGGGCATGACGGAAGAAGAATTCGATTGGTGCATCGAGCAAACCTTGGATTTCCCATCGGGTGAGAAACTCAACATGATTTTGGACGATGGTGGTGACTTGACCGCCATGGTTCACGATCGTTTCCCAGAATTGTTGGACAATATCTACGGGATCAGCGAAGAAACCACCGCCGGTGTTCACCGATTGGAAGTGTTGAACAAATCCGGCAAGTTGCGTGTGCCTTCGATCAACGTCAACGACTCGGCAACCAAGAGCAAGTTCGACAACCTGTACGGTTGTCGCGAATCTTTGGCGGACGGTGTCAAACGTGCGACCGACGTGATGCTGGCTGGCAAGGTGGCTGTGGTTTGTGGCTACGGCGACGTTGGAAAAGGCTGTGCTCACAGTTTGAAGAGCTACGGCTGCCGTGTTTTGGTCACCGAAATCGACCCCATCAACGCTTTGCAAGCTGCGATGGAAGGCTTCGAAGTCACCACGATGGAAGAAGCCTGCAAAGAAGGCCGATTGTTCGTCACCACGACGGGCAACAAGGACATCATCTTGGGCGAGCACATGAAGCAAATGCCCAACGATGCAATCCTGTGTAACATCGGTCACTTCGATACCGAAATTGATATCGCCTGGGCGGAACAGCAAGTCGCTGATGGCAAAGCGACCCTGAGCGAAATCAAACCATCGGACATCGGTGCCGTGGATCGGTTCACGTTCAAGGACACGGGACGAAGCATCATCATCCTGGCCAAGGGACGTTTGGTGAACTTGGGATGCGCGACCGGGCACCCCAGCTTTGTCATGAGCAGCTCGTTCACCAACCAAGTTTTGGCCCAAATGGAGCTGTACCAAAACCGCGACAACGACAAGTACGGCGTCCAGGTTTACTTGTTGCCCAAAGAGTTGGACGAAGAAGTTGCCCGTCTGCACTTGGAGGCGATCGGCGTGAAGTTGACCAAGCTGACGCAAGAGCAAGCTGACTACATCGGCGTGCCAGTGGAAGGGCCGTACAAGCCTAGCCACTACCGCTACTAAGCCACGAAGTTTCGTCGCTCAAATGCATTGAAAAACAGCCGGTTGGGAAGTTTCCCAGCCGGCTGTTTTTGTTGTTCAAGTGGGGCGTTTGCGCTGCATTTCGGATCGCCAAGGCGATGGGCCATTTTTCACAACGCGAATGCGTCAGCGAGGGAATGGTTTCTCACAACCCGAAGCGTCAGCAAGGGAACTGTTTCTCACAACCCGAATGCATCAGCGAGGGAATTGTTTCTCATAACCCGAAGCGTCAGCGAGGGAAAAACGATGTTGACTTCGCCTCGCTGACGCGTCGGGTTATGAAAAAACCAATGCCTCACGCAAAAGCGCAACTTCAAAAATTTTGTGCCGCCCCCCACCGCTTTTGTACCTTCGAAACGGATTGCCGAACCGGTAAAATTTTCCGCATGAATGAATCCACAGCATCACCGGATTGGACACAACGCCACTGCGTTCCTTGTGAAGGCGGCGTGGAGCGTCTTTCTACCGAAACCACTCAGCGGTACTTGGCCGATTTGCCGCATTGGTCGCTGCAGGAGGAGGGCAATCAGATGGTTCGGGAACTGAACACGGGTGATTTTCAAACCGCGGTTCGGCACCTCAATGCGATTGCGGAATTGGCGGAGGCCGAGCAACACCACCCGGACCTGCATTTGACCGGGTATCGACACCTTCGCGTTGTCTTGACCACGCATGCCATCGGCGGGCTGAGTGAAAACGACTTCGTGATGGCAGCTCGCATCGACCAGGTGCTTTCATGATGGTCTCTCACGACCGTGCTCTGGCGTTGCTGGATGAATGCAACGGTGATGATCTGTGGAGCGTCGCGCACTGCGAACTTCGTCGCGTCCCACAATCGTGGATCGATGAATTGGCGGATGCGTTTGAAACCAGCTACCGCTTTCGAGACCAAACGATCTCGGTCCCGGATCCGGAATCAGGACGCCGCGTCGTGAATCAATACCACGGGGTTCGCGATGTCGATTTGGCGATCAAGCTTGGGCATCAACTGGGCGTCGATGTGGAATCGATTCGTGCGATCTCGCTGACTCGCCAAGCCCTCGTCCAGAACATCAAAGAAGCCGTGTTTGAGGGCTGATTTTGGTGTCACCGATCCGGTGACACAGGACGGTTTGCTGCCTGGCACGCACTTCTTTCGGACTTGATGCGAAAGTCGCCGGTGCAGTATAGGCATGTTCGCAAGCGGTCTGATGAGCCGCTCACGACCAATGCCCGTCTTTTCAATTGCGACCCGCCATGGCCCAAGCAAACCTTCGGGGAATTCTCCCATTCTACGTTCGCTCGCGAATTTTTCGCGGACTTGCCTCCGCCTGCGTGATCGCAGTTGGTTCCGCCACGATGTGCGAGAACGTGCTCGCACAGGGCGGTTTCGCTCTTCCGGCCAGCTCCGTGGCTCGCGGACCGTCGACTTCGGAGGCACCCGGCGCTCCTCAGGGCTTCACTCCACGAGCGGCTGGCCCGACGGCAGCCAACACGCCTCCCAGCTTGCAATCATCGCCTCAAACAACTGCAAACCGAAACGCGTTGCCTGCTGGCGGCGGTGGTTCGGCCGGGCAATTGTCCAGTGGCGGTCAATTGCCTCGCGAAGCCGGACAAGAACATCGGGTTTACGACATCAGCCCATACACCGGTTACCTGACCAAGCACGACCGACCCCACCAAGCCATCGTGGACTGGATCGTTCGCGAAACTGGCACCGACGTTTGGCACACCGAACCGTTTGGGTTCATGAGTGCCGACCGGGACCAACTGAAGGTCTACCACACCAACGAAATGCACCAAGTCATTGGCGGAATCGTCGAGCGTTTTGTGGCGGGTGACAAAGAACCCCAAGTCATGAATTTGCGGTTGATGACAGTTGGCAACCCCAACTGGCGCAGCAACGCTCACATGCTGATGCAGCACGTGAATGTCCAGTCGCCAGGCTTGCAGGCTTGGTTGCTGACGAAAGAGAATGCCGCATTGGTGATGAACATGCTTCGTTCACGAACCGACGTCCGGGAAATTCAAGCAGTCGACCTAATCACGAACAATGGTCAAACCGAAAAATTAGCCAGCACGCGTGGTCGCAACTACGTTTTGAACGTCAAACCATCGCCCGCTCACTGGCCACCGTACGAGCCTGAAACCGGCGAGATCCAAGAAGGATTCCAAATCGAAGTCAGCCCGCTGCTGAGCGTCGACGGCCGGACACTGGACTGCGTCATCAACGCAAATATCGATCAAGTCGACAAATTCGTGCCCGTCGAGCTCGACCTGCCGCTTCCAAACACCCAAGTCCACCGCACCAAAATCGACGTCCCGCAATTGGTCAGTTGGCGTTTGCACGAGCGGTTTCGTTGGCCGTCGGACATGGTGCTGCTGCTTTCCTGTGGCGTGGTGGCCAGCCCCGAGCGTCCGCAGTCAACCGTGCCGTTGTTCAACCTCAGCTCGATCACCGGGACCACCGCTGGGCGAGCCGATGCACTGATGTTCGTCGAATTTCGCGGTCGTGCCTCGGATAACTTGACGACGACACCACTGGTTCCTCAGATCGGATCGCGTGTTTCCGCCCCCAATCGCGGGCGTTATTGATCCACGCCCCGTGCGTTGCTTTCGGTCTCCTTTGCGGACCAGCCCCCCTCAGCCGGGGTGACCACGCTCTGGTCAGCCCACTGTTTCCTGCATTTTGTGGGTCCGCAGTGGGTTCTTGCGTTCCCCGTCCCAGTCCGGCTCCCGCTTCGCGGGCGGATTTGCTATCTTCGCCGGCCCTCCAAGTCCACCTTTCCTGTTTCGTTTTCATCCGGTCAGACGTGACTGGGTACGAACCAATTCAGTTAGCCATCGTCCATGCCAGCTACCTCCGCCCAACGCGTCGTGATCACCGGCATCGGCGTGATCAGTCCGCTCGGTAACACTCCTGATGACCTTCTCAGCGGATTGCGAGAAGGCAAAAGCGGGATCGCACCGTTCACCCAGATCCCAACCGACGCGTTGCCGATCACCAATGGCGCTGAAGCCAGCGAATTCACTGGTCATATCAGCGATTATGGGCCGTTAGAAAAATCGCTGCAACGAACCATTCGCAAAGGCAGCAAAGTCATGTGCCGCGAAATCGAAATGGGCGTCGCGGCAGCCCAACTGGCACTGCATCATGGAGGTCACAATCCCGATGACTTCCACCGTGATCGCACCGGTGTCGTTTACGGTTGTGACTACATCATGTCATTGCCCGAGGAATACGCCGAGGGAATCGCGGCCTGCACGACCGATGGCGAATTCGACTTCACCAAGTGGGGCGAGTTGGGGCTGCCCAAAGTCAACCCGCTGTGGTTGCTGAAGTACCTGCCCAACATGCCTGCGTCGCACATCGCGATCTACAACGACCTTCGCGGGCCCAACAACTCGATCACGCTTCGCGAAGCGTCGGCAGGCGCGGCTCTGTCCGAAGCCGTCTCAACCATTTCCCGCGGTCACGCGGACGCGTTGGTGGTCGGTGCCACCGGATCTCGCGTTCACACACTGCGAACGCTTCACGCTTCGATGCAAGAAACACTTGCCGCCGACACGGAAGACCCCAGCCTCATGTCGCGGCCGTTTGACGCCAGTCGTGACGGCAGTGTCGTTGGCGAAGGCGCCGGCGCCTTCCTCTGCGAATCGTTGGAGCACGCCGAGAAACGCGGCGCGACCATCTACGGTGAAGTCATCGCGTGCAGCTCCAGCGCCGTGGGGCCTGCCGCAGGTGACCAACCAATGCGAAAAGGATTCGCCAACGTTCTTCGCGGTGTCATCCAAGCCGGTCGCCAAAACGGGTTTGCTCCTGCGGAAGGCAAAGTCGACGTGGGGCACATCCACGCGCATGGTCTTTCGGATGTGAACACCGATGCTTGTGAGGCCGCGGCAATCGCCGACGTGTTTGGGCTGCCTGAGGATCAGCCACCGGTGACGACCGCCAAAGGTCATGTCGGCAACATCGGCGCAGGCAGCGGCATGGTTGAGATGATCGCCAGCCTGCAAAGTCTTGGCAGTGAACTGTTCCCGATCCGCAACTTAAGCGACCTCGATTCAAACTGCCTGATCGACGCGGTCACCACCAGCGACCGGCCCGCCGGGGATAATTTCATCAACCTCAACATCACCCCCCAAGGCCAAACCTCCGCCGTCTGGATCGCAAAGCCGCGCTAAAGCTTCTAGCTTCTAGCTTCTAGCTTCTAGCTTCTAGCTCGTGCTCGTGCTCGTGCTCGTGCTCGTGCTCGTGCTCGTGCTCGTGCTCGTGCTCGTGCTCGTGCTCGTGCTCGTGCTCGTGCT
>NZ_JBICHO010000051.1:0-3452 GCF_043100905.1 Rhodopirellula sp. JB055
TAGCCCAATGGCACTTACTAAACGAATTCACCCTCCCCCTGAGAGAGTCGAGCGAAGCGAGGGGAGGGCTACACACCGGGTTTTAGGTTCGCCCTCCCCGGCCCGAAGCGGGCCGCCCCTCCCATAGGAAGGGTAAAGTAAGTGCCATTCGGCGCACAGACGCATGGAACGCCCCAGAGGAGTGAGAGGCACAGTGCAAAGCAGTTGCCTTGCCTCTTCCCATTCGCTGCCCGCACCCCCGTTGCTCTGCATCCCCGCGACTCCCCGCCTCTGCGTCAAATTTCAATCGCGATCGCGTCCAGCAACTCAACGATTCCAAGCCAGCGCGCAAACAGTTGAGGACAACTGTTCCACTCTGCCGCCAGCAACGACTGACTCGGCACTCACCTCGGTGGAGGACCACCGAGCGACAGGCACTCAGTACCCAAGCCCCGGTCCATCCAAGCAACTCGTCGGCACGCTACCGCCGCGGACCTCAAACATCGGTCCGAACTTCGCCATCCATTCCGCGTTGCCCTCGGGGCAATACTGGCGTCCATTGCTCTCCACCGCGGCCACGCCAGGAATGTGAGCCGACAACGACGCTGAGTGCAAAAGCGATGCACCCACACAGGTCAAATCCTGGACGCACAAAAACAACTTCTCGTGCACCGCAACAGCCCCCAACAACAACGCCTCCGCGTGTCCCTTGCAAGCCTTCAACGCAATGCCGCTGTAACCTTGCGAGACCGCCAGGTGAAGGCTCTCCAACCCCGTCAATGATTCATCGATCACCACTGGGATTCTCGCCGCAGCTTGATGCATCGTGACCGCGCCCGGCCGTTTCAAATCGCGATGCGTTGGCTGTTCGATGTACTGAATCCGCTCAAACGCTTCCGGGCATTCCGATTCGAGTCGATCCAGCAAACCCAACACATACGCTTCGTCCTCGCAGCGTTCGTTGAAATCCAACGAGAACCACCACGGCTTCCCCGTCGACGCACCGCGATCCGTCGTCTCGTTGGCAACGGTGTTGATGTCGCGAACTCGGCGGAAATCCCAATCCGCATCGTCGCCATTCAGCTTGATCTTCAGGTGAGTCAACTCGTTGCGAGTGATCCACTCACCGAGCGTTTCCGGCAATCCGTCGCCAACAGGCTTCGCCAGGTCTTCAGCCGTCAAAGGATCCAACGCCCCGACCAAGTGATACAGCGGCAACGTCGCGACGGGCGACTGAGAGATGAAGGAATCCAATCGCAAACCAGCATAGCGATCGTCGCCAGTCAACTGCCCCAAATCCGGCGGAAGATGCTCGGCTGACAGCAAGCTGTAACTGCTCTGCCCGGCCGCTTTCCCGTGAGCGTCAAACAAAGCGGCTTCGATCGGCGACGCGGCCAGCAGGATCGCCAACTCTGGAATTGGCTCCGTCAACTCATGGCCTCTCGCCACCGCGTCCACCAACTCGTCTCGGCGACTGGCAAGTTGAAGGCAAATTTCCATTGGATGCCCGGCGAGCGTTCCCGACGCCTCGTTCACTTGCGCGGCCATTCGGCTGGCCAATTCTAAAACGACCTCCAACTTCGTGTCATCGGTGAGCGACGCATCGGGCCACGCCCAAGTCACTCCCATCGTCATGCTGCCCACACCGATTTTGTCACCCTCGGCGACCTGGCCGGCTAGGTTCGTTGCGGTGCACTCGGCTGTCAAAACCGTGACCTCTTCCACCACTCGCCCGCCGAACTTCATCGGCGTTCGGTAGCGATAGGACTCGGATTGCAACGCCAGCGAAAACTTTTTGAGAGCCGTCGGAGCAGGATTCGCGGGAAAAGAGAGAGACTTTGGAGCGGACAAGGCGGGACTCGAGGTGCAAGGGACAAAGTGATTTTGCCAGCAGTTTAACGCAACCGCTCCCCTTCAATGCAGCACCACAAAAGCAGAATTCCAGCGAAACGATTGCCTTCGTTCGCCAATCTGGTTTACAATGAGAACCCGACAACAGGGTAAGAATCCACGTCATCCCGTTTCCCTGTCCGTTCGCCCCGCCCCTCACCACACGCCGCCTGCCCACCGACTCGTCATGAACGCAAAACGAACAAGCCGTCCAGGTAACTTTTGTGGTCGAACCCGCCGCGAATTCGTGTGGGAAACCGGGTGCGGCTTTGGTGCCGCTGCACTCAGCTCGATGTTGGCGTCCGATGGATTGTTGCCACACGCTTCGGCCTCGCCTGCGTCCCAAGTTGCTGGCTCAACTGGACCGATGGCGGTCAAACCACCGCATTTCGCACCGAAAGCCAAGACGGTGATCTTCCTGTTCATGTATGGCGGCCCCAGCCACATCGACACGTTCGACCACAAACCCGCCATGAAGGGCATGGACGGAAAAACCGTCGACGTCAAAACGTTCGGCCGCGGCGGACACAAAGCCGGCGGCCGAATCGTTGAACCTCGCTGGGATTTCGCTCCCCACGGCGAGTGCGGCAAAATGGTCAGCACGCTGTTCCCCAACGTCGCCAAACACGTCGACGACATCGCCTTCCTGCATTCCATGACCGCGGACTCGCCAATCCACGGCTCCGCCATGCTGATGATGAACAGCGGCAAAATTTTGTCTGGTTCACCAGCCCTGGGGTCCTGGCTGACGTATGGACTGGGCAGCGAAAACCAAAACATGCCCGGCTTCGTCGTGATGCTCGATCCAACCGGCGGTCCGATCAGCGGTGCAAAAAACTGGTCCAGCGGTTACATGCCCGCCACCTACCAAGGCACGGTGTTCCGCACCGAAGGCAATCCAATTCTGGACCTGAACCCGCCTTCAGATTTCCCGCCTGGACTGCAACTCCGCCTGATCGATTCCATTCAAGACGCCAACCGTCGGCACCTCGCTCAACACGTTGGCGAAGAACCCTTGGCCTCGCGAATCTCCAGTTACGAACTGGCCTACCGAATGCAGTCCGCTGCACCGGAAGCCGTTGACCTCTCGGACGAAACCGAAGAAACGCTCGCGATGTACGGCGTCAACAACCCCAAGACGCAAGCCTTCGGAAAACGCTGCTTGCTCGCACGTCGCTTGGCACAGCGTGGCGTTCGCTTCATACAGCTTTACAGCGGCGGTGCCCACAACGACGACAACTGGGACGCTCACGGCGATCTCGAAATCAACCACAACAAACACGCCGGTGCGACTGACCAGCCCATCGCAGCGTTGCTGGCCGATTTGAAACGAACCGGCATGCTGGATGAAACCCTCGTCGTTTGGGGCGGCGAATTCGGACGCCAACCCACCGCGGAATACGCCAACGGCAGCGGCCGATACCACAAGGCCTACGGATTCACCATGTGGATGGCCGGAGGCGGAATCAAAGGCGGCATCAGCCACGGAACAACCGACGAACTCGGTGCCGCGGCGGTCGAAAACCCGCTGCACGTTCGCAACCTGCACGCCACGATCTTGCACCAAATGGGACTCGATCCAA
>NZ_JBICHO010000052.1:0-6544 GCF_043100905.1 Rhodopirellula sp. JB055
GCAGGTGTGCTCCGCGATTCCGAAGCGAACCCGGTGACACTGGAACTGCACGCGTTTCCAACTGACTCGCCCGCCAAGAAAATCACGGTGCGACGAGCCTATGAAAGCGAACTGATTCGCAGTCGTCATCCCCGCTTCAACCTCCAACCGTAGCCCTCACCCAACAAGAGAATCCGTTTGTAGCGATTGCAACGATTAGGCAGCCCACCCGAGACATTCCCAGATCGATTTTTCACCGATGCCCGACCTGATCGCCAAAAGCGAACTACGTTGGCATCTATGAAATCGCTCGTCCCAGCCGTTCTGTGTCTCGCCACATTCGCCTTCGCAAGCGAATTGCCATCCGTTTCCGCGGATTGGCTGACACTGCCCAGCACGTACACGCACGACGTTGCGACCGGGCAACGCGTCACTCAGTTCGCACCGATCGACACGCCCACGACGGCCATCTCTCAGCCGCTTCGAACCAGTGGCTACACACACTACCGCAGCACGCTTGCCTACGGTCAATCAGCCGACAACTACCACCGTGTCGAAGAATGGGGCGATCCCGTTCGTCCTTATGGTGAATGGCGTTTTCCGTACCGCCCCTACAGCACTCCCTATCCAAACTGGGGCGCACCCTACGCTGGCCTGAACATCGGGCTGGGGAATGGATATGGTTGGAATGCCCCCGGTCAATACGGTCCAGGCCAATATGGTCCAGGCCATCGCCCACCCGGCCACCAAGGACCATCGCCCAACACACCTGGCTCCAATCCAGGTGGTCAACAACCGGGCGGTCCACCGAACCATCCTGGCGCACATGGCCCCCACCACGGTGGCCATCACAACCGGCGTCCCAACCCCGCTGGCGGCACCAACCTGTTTGCACCGTATCCGTCGGGACAAGGCACTCCGTATCCAGTCGCCCCTTATTACGACGGCTACTATCCCAACTATCGCGACTGATCGAAGCCCTTCGCGACAGCGTGGACAATCCACTCAGCGTCCACGCTTCGCCAGCAGACCATTCATCACCGGCGGAGCGACGCGGTCGGCATACACCAACGCTTTGCCACCAAGGCTCAAGATCACTTCGCTGCGTCCGCGTTTGATCGCCATCAACGTGGCCTGCGCAACCCGCCGGGGAGGCCAACTTCCGATGCTTTTGGACTTCTGATCCGGATCGGTTTCCACCAACGAATCAAAAAACTCGCTGCGTGTGGTGCTGGGGCTGACCAACGTCACCCCGATTCCATCGCTCACGAGTTCCGCTCGAAGCGAATCGTTCCAACCATGCAGCGCAAACTTGCTGGCGCAGTACTCGCTCTTGTCCGGAACCGCTCGGTGCCCCAACACACTGCCGATGTTGCAAATCACAGATCGCTCGCCTGACTGAGCCACTTGGCGTAATCGAGGCAACGCGTCGCGTGTCCAATCCACCGGCGCGAAAAAGTTCACCTCCATCACCCGCCGCATGCGATCAGGGGAGGCATCTGCAAACGGACCAATCGCTCCCACGCCCGCATTGTTGACGAGCAAATCCAATCCGCCATCGCGAAGGGAATCCGCGGCAGCCATGGCTTTTTCGCGAGTGGACGCGTCGGTCACATCACCCACGATGCTGTGCACTCGCATGGGATCCGAGGTCGCGGCGGCCAACTCAGCCAACCGTTCCTCACGCCGCGCCACCGCAATGACGTGAGCCCCCGCGTCGACCAACAGACGTGTCAGTTCAAATCCGATCCCGCTGCTCGCCCCCGTGACGATGGTGACGGCACCCTCGGGATTCCAAATCTGCTGAAAAGGCAGCGGCATATTCAAGCCACGTCGCTCGATCGCTCAACAGACTCGTCCATTGATTCCTCGCTAGACGCAGCGGCCTCGTCTTCCGACGCAGATTGCTTCCACATTTCCAGCGTCGTCGGTGTCACGCTTAGCGCACTGCGATGAACCGTTCCCATCGCCGAGGCTGGCATCCGAACTCGAACAGTGACGTGGTCGTTTCCAAACTCACGCGATTCGATTTTGCCGGTCGCGGACAAGAACGAAAGCAGCTTGCCATCGTGATGAGCCACGCCAATCTCAACGTCCAAAAATTCGCGAGACAGGGCTTCGCCGACGGCTTGAGCCAACGGCTTCAAACCCGAACGTGACCTGGCACTGACAGGAATGGCATTGGGGTAACGATCCAACACGCGATTCAAAATTCGCGGACTGGTGATCGCGTCAATTTTGTTGAGCACCAACAAAGTGTCCTTGGCTTCAATGCCCAATTCCTCCAGCACCTGATACACCGCGCTGATTTGTTCAAAAACCTGTGGGCTGCTCGCATCAGCAACATGCAACAGCAACTCGGCTTGACGAGTTTCTTCCAAGGTCGATTTGAAACTGGCGACCAACGAGTGAGGCAAATCACGAATGAAGCCAACCGTATCACTGAGCAACACGTGGCCCCATTCCGGCAAATGCCAGCGTCGCGTTCGCGTGTCGAGCGTCGCGAAGAGTTTGTCCTGCGCCATCACACCGGCATCGGTCAGAGCGTTCATCAACGTGCTCTTGCCTGCGTTGGTGTAACCAACCAACGACACTGTCGGTGAATCCGAACGAGCCGCAACTTGACGCTCGCGTCGCAGTTCCACGCTCTTCAGTTCCGTCTTCAAATCGTGAATGCGTTTCTGAGCCAGTCGGCGGTCAACTTCCAATTGTTTTTCACCCGGACCTCGCATCCCGACACCCATCGACTGACGCGAAAGGTGAGTCCACATGCGTTTGAGTCGAGGCAGAGAGTATTCCAATTGAGCCAACTCGACTGCCAAACGCGATTCGTGCGTGCGTGCGCCAGCAGCAAAGATATCGAGGATCAACTCCGTGCGATCGATCACCTTCGCATTGGTCTTCTTTTCCAAGTTGCGAATTTGAGCCGGGCTCAGATCGTTGTCAAAAATGACCACGTCAGCTTCATGGCGTTCGACCATCAAACGCAATTCTTCGACTTTGCCTTTGCCCAAATAGGTCGAGTGATCGGGTGTGGATCGACGCTGAATCAACTCGTCGACCACTTCAGTCCCCGAGGTGGTTGCCAACCCGTGTAGTTCTTCCAACGGGTCTTCTTCGACCACGGTGTCAGGCAGAATCAAACGAGCCAAGATGCTGCGTTCGGGGGCGTCGTCGTGCAGGGTGATGTGTTTATCTGACACGAGGGAGAGGGGGCCTTGGTCTAAAGGTTAGAAGCGGAGTCAATGACTCCATTTTACTCTCAATACGGACCCTTCGCACTTGGAAAGGTTCACCGTTCAAGACTGGATTTACTACGTAAAATGTGGTGGTAATGTTGTGCAAACCGATGAGATTCATCGCGAACATACTGTAACAAACGCAGGGCAAACGCGTTTTTGCTCAGCCTGAGCGGCTCTGAAATTCCCGGTCGAAAAATTTCTTCGTCGCGTTTCGCGAGGCTGATCACGGTCGGCGGCTGGATGTCCTGATCCCGAAATGCCGCCATCGCCGCGTTGAGTTGGCCTTTGCCACCATCAATCAGCAACACATCCGGAAACGCCTCTTGGCGATCCGACAACCCGCGAAAACGTCGCGAGACAACTTCATAGATGCTGCGGAAGTCATCGATGCCTTTGACCTCCTGGATTCGAAATCGCCGGTAACCCGGCTTGAACGGCAACCCATCAATGAATTGGACGAGACTGGCGACAGTCTCGTTCCCTCCCAGGTGAGCGATGTCCACGCCTTCAATCACTCGCGGCGTCTCCGCCAATCCAAGCACCTTTTTCAGTCCAGCCAATCCTTTTTGCGGATCAATGTAAAACACCTCGGGCTGGGCGTGCGTGTCCAAGTCGCCTCGTTCTTCCAATCGCTCGATCATGTGGATCTCATCGCGAAGAACGGCCGCCCGTTCAAAGTCCAGTGCCTTGCTGGCCTCCTTCATCTCGCCACGCATGTCACGCAGCAACTTTGTCTTGCCACCGTCCAGAAACGTTTGCAATCGTTTGATGTCGCGGCGGTAGTCCTCTTTGCTGATTCGAAAATTGCACGGCGCGGTGCACTGGTTGATGCTCGCCAACAAACACGGACGAAACCATTGCCAACGCTCGTCGGACTCGCTGATGTCCAGCGAACATGTTCGAAACTTGAAGATCCGCTGCATCACCTGAATCGCGCCCCGCAAGGCACCGGCGCTGGTGAATGGACCATAAAGCTTCACGCCCTTGGACGGTGGTTCCCGAGTCACCTCCACGCGCGGGAATTCCTCCCGCGTGGTGATCATCAAATACGGAAACGTCTTGTCGTCCTTCAGTTCTTTGTTGTTTCGCGGCTGAATATCCTTGATCAACCGGGACTCCATCAGCAACGCGTCGACTTCGCTTTCCGTTTCCACAAAGTCGATGTCGGCGATGTCGCCAATCCAATCGGCCGTGCGAGCGTCTTCGCTGGCGGCCTTCAAAAAGTAACTGCTCGCCCGCGATCGCAGGTTCTTGGCTTTGCCGACGTAGATCACCACCCCGGCGCAGTCCTTCATCAGGTACACGCCCGGTGATTGCGGGAACGTTTTGACTTTCCTGGCGGCCTGACGGAAGCCCTGACTGAAATCCTGTAGCACCTTCGGCGAAACCGTTGACTCGGAGGAAGCTTCGACATCCGAAGCGTCAGCCCCCATGTCGACGGGCTCACCCGCGACGGATTCATCGTTGATTTCGGTTTCGCGGTCGCTCATTCAACCCTGATCTGGGGCACATCCTGGTTACGAAATGGGAACAGGCATTGGACCGTGAGATTGCCTGTTTGGCAACAATCCGGCTCGGATCCTGAGAATCAAAGCAGGAGCGAATCTCGGACCAATCGCTGCTGCCCACCCGGCTCATTCGTAACGAATCCCCCGAAGCGGCGGCCCGGTGGGTGCGTTGGCAGAATACGCCGCGGCCGTTCCAGGCAATCCCGGGGGACGCGTCCAAGGAGCATCAGCAGCGGGCACAATCGGGCCGGTGGACGCGGAACTGTATCCCATCGCTCCAGACGCGCTTCCGCCAAACCCACTGGGTGCTGCCATCCCCGCCATCTGCACCAAATCCACTTTTGTGGTGGTGGTCGTTGGCATGGTGAACAATTCCGGGTCGCCCGACAACAATTGGTTGACGGTGTAAGACGCCACTTCCAACTGCATTGCCAGCGGCGGCCCTGCTGCGGGAAACAGCTCGATTTTGACGCGGTGTGGCAAAACGACATTGACCGCTTCATTGAAACGATGATCCGATGCAACGCTCTTGGCGACCTGTCGACCATCCGGCGAATACAAGAACAGATTGGTGATGTAACCCGCCGATGGCTCGATGAACACAACCCGCTGATACATCCCCGAAGGCGTCTGCACCGAGGTCCGCACCTCAATCAATCCATCGCTGCGAATCACTGGCCCACTGAGCACGGTGGCGGGATCCAATCGAGCCAGCCCGATCGCTTCGATCAACCAAGTCGGATCCACCGGCAAGATCGCACGCGTGAGTTGCCTCGAATACTGCTCATGGTTGGCGTAGTACAACGTCTGAGTCATGTTGTCGGGGACTTCGAACCAGAACTCGTTTTCGTTGCTGCCCAAGTCGATCCCCGCTCCCATGATGATCGGCACGCTAGCCTTCATGCGGAATCGTTTTTCGCGTTGCACATTGACCGTTGCATTGAGCTTTGGAACCGCTGGCATCGACAACACATCCACCTTCGCCGAATTGGTCGAAAGCTGCTGGATCGCATCGGTCCGATTGACCGCCGCCGCCAATTGATGAATGTCTGGCGACGCGTTCAGCACAACAGGAGGAGCCGGAAAGGACGTGTTCGAAACCGCTCGAACACACCCTGCGGTCAACGACAGCAAACCCATCATCGTCATCACGCCGAGCCATGTGAACGAACGATCAAACATGCGAATGGAAGCCGGTAAAGAGAACGTGGATAACATCGGCGTCTTTTCTCATTCGGGAAGTTCGTCGACGTCACGGTAAATCAGATCGATCAATTCATCTTGGAGAGTGCCGGCCTCGGAAGGCCCGATCGCCACCACGTCCACTTCCATCGTCGACTGATCCAAATTGGACATCAGCAACATTGTTTCTCGGGACTTTGCCTCAAACGGTTTCGCCTCGGTCTCGTCGCGTGGGTCTTGTGCAGGAGCCCCCATCGGTGAGCCTGTGGCAGTTGGCTCGATGGTTTTTAAATGACGTTTGCGAAGCAGCAACAGGGCCAACAAAAAACGACTCTTCGCCGCCGCAGGCTGCTCCGCCATCGACCGCAACAACTCAATCAAAACCTCAGGCGGCGCAATTTCACGCTTCTTTTCCTCAGCTCGCGGCACGCGGTTCTTCCACCATCCAATGGTTTCTTCCGGTGGGCCCGTCCAAGCGTCCGCGGCTATGTCGATTCGTTTGAAGTCCTCATCCGCTTCCATGACGACCGAATAGTAGACCTCGCCAGGTTCCAACGGACGGTCGCCAACGCTGCAGCGCCGAGTGGTTCGGTTGATTTTGTATTCGCCAATCATGGTTCGACCCTAGCAAAG
>NZ_JBICHO010000053.1:0-24933 GCF_043100905.1 Rhodopirellula sp. JB055
GTTCGGGTTGCCGCGTTTGTGCAAGACAACTCTCAATCGCCTCCGCCAAAAACGGCTCGGCGTTGTAGGCCGGGATTACCACGCTGATCATTTCCGTCATGGCGAGGCTCCCGTTTCTGTTTCGCTCCCCTCCAAAACCCGACGAATGACGGGAGCAATCCCGCTGCGGTCGGAGCCCAAATTCAAGCGATAGACCGGAACACGTTTGATGATCTCCACAATCGACTGAATGTTCTCACGCCGTGTCCCACCCAACAGTGTCAACGTGACGGGCACGATCGCGTGCCATGCTTCCGCTTGAGTCGCCGGAACCAGACTTGTTTGAGTTTCGCCACTGACTCGCGGTAACAGGATCGCTTTCAACGGTCGCTGCATGGCCAACTTCTCCGCAAATTGCGGGAACAGAAAGTAGGTCTCTTTTTCTGGGTTACGTGGCAGAGTCGGATTCACCGACAGCGACAGATCGCTGAAACGAGGCAGATTATCCGGCAGCAATTTTGCAGAGTTGTACAGGTTGTTGACCAAGGGCTGCGGTTCGTTGGTGAGCATGACCAAGTCATCACCCAAATGAGAAAGATCCGGCTCAGCCAGACACGTCAGCGCGGTGCTGGATTTCCCAGACCCGCCCACTCCCGCCAGGAGAACTGCCGTCTGATCGTTTCCCACGGCGGCACCATGCACCACGCTACCCTGTGGCGCGAACCATGCATTCAACAACGATCGTAGCGGGACCGCGGATTCCCAAACCGGCAGCTCATCGCCATTTCGACAGCAGACAAACGCGTTCCCGTCCTGCATCAGCCGACTGAACAAACCGATCCCCGGTTCGATCAGCGTCCAGCATGCATCATCGACCGGACAAATGACCGATTGCAAACCGGTCCATTCTGCCACCGAGTACTCCACGGGAGGCGTGGCACTGTCCCAAAAATGAATGGTCAGTTCGGCCTGGCCGCTGCCCTTTGGGTGGTGCTCCAATGCGGGCATCAAACGATGCAGCAACGGTTGGCCGGCAAACTTCAAGCAGACCTGACGTCCACCGATCGTCAATTGCTTTTCGACCAAGCCATCCGTTTCGGTCACACGGTCAAACTGCTGCTTCAAAGCAGCCTGAGAATCGTCGCGAATGGTGGTTGTCGTCATGTCATCTCTCGTAATGATCGTGACCAATCACCACTGTCCCAAGGTCAGGGAGTGCCAGGAGCAGTCTGGTCGTCCTGAACCATCTGAGGCCAACCCGCTTTGTCGGTGTCGTGAATCACATCCCCAAGCAACATGTTCTTCATGTCGTCGAAGACTTCCATCGTGGGCGTGCGCCAAGCCCCAAGACTCTCAACCGATTCGAGGCTGGAAGGATCCAATGATTCACAGATCAGATCATTCTTCAGCAGTTGTTTCAGAAAATTCTCCACTTCGGCAGCCGCCTCCGGGGGTGCTCCCTCGGCCGCATCGACAATTGCGGAGACCGTCAACGGTTGCTTCTCTAGACGTTGCCAAATCGCTTCGGCCATCTCTCGCAAACTGAAGTAGCTCCCGGTCGCGAAATGGATGACGATGGTTTCATCGTCAAACGCATTGTGCGAGAGAGCAGGCGAATTGATCGTGTAATACATGACTCCGTCCATTGCCAGTCGAAAAGGTTTGCGAGATTTGCTCGTCGCCCAATGCGTGTGTCGAGTCTACCGGAACAGCGTTTGTGTGAGAAGCATCTCGCAGAGTAGCCTCTCTTCGAGCACTTGCTATTCGTGGCGACACCCAACGGTTAGAACGGATCGCAAAGCGTTTGAGTGAGTCCGCAGGGTTTCAGCAGCGGCCACGAACGTCCCGCAAGCAAGATTGGCAAATTCGGTGTTCAGCAAGATATTCGAAAAGATCGGCGTTTTAATCGGCCGAGATCCCGATGCACCGCATCGCCAATTCAGCCTGCAGGAAGTTCAACAAATCCTTCATCAGCATCATGCTGCGTTGCTGGAGTTGTACAGCGTCCCGATCGAGGAACTTGGTGCTCGCTTGTTGCGGCAAAGGATTCTCGAAGACGTGTCCTCCACAAGCAACTCGCTATCCGATCCACCCGCAAAGGAGCGTGCATTCGTCGGTGACTGGGCGATCTTCACCCCGCTTCCACCAACGCCTTCCGGCATCGCGGACTACGCCGCCGAACTGGCTCCTTCACTGGCTTCCCGGCTGAACGCCACCTACATCATTGCCGACGACGCTCCGACTCCGGAGCATTTTGCTTTCGCGATCGAGCGACTCAGCGAATGGAAGTCCAACCAGGAACGAGACCGTGCCACTCCCCGGCTCTACCATCTCGGTAACAGCAGCATTCACGACGACATCGTTCAAGAAGCGATGCAGCATCCCGGTGTCGTCGTGTTGCACGACAGGGTGCTGCACCATCTCTTCGAACAAGCCTTCCTCCGACGAGGCGACTCTCAAACTTTCAAAACGCTTGCGGTCGAACAACACGGACGATTGGGAGAGATGATCGCCGATCTAGCCGAACGCGAATTGTCAGGCGATGCCTTTCGGTTCGGCTTGCCGATGACCGCCCCCGCATTGCAGAACGCGAAAGCCGTGATCGTGCATTCGTTCGAGTCGATGTACCGAGTCCGAGACCTGCTACCCGACCTCGCCGTCCAAAGAATTCCACTGCAATATTCGCGTGCAACGCCGCTCACTGAAATGAATCCTAGCGAGGTTCGCAAGCGACTCGGAATGCACCCTGATCGATTGATCTTCGTCTCGTTGGGATTGGCAACCGTTCAGAAGCGAGTGGATTGTCTCATATCCGCCCTGGGTTCCATTAAAGACCAAATCCCGCCGTTTGAATTATGGGTGGTCGGCGAATTGCCTGATTCACTCGGTCTGAGAGAGCTTGCCATTGAGTCCGGGCTGGCAAACCAGATGCACGTGACCGGCCGAGTTGAAATGGACACCTTCCAGGCGTTCATCGATCACAGTGATGTGGTGGTCAATCTGCGTTTCCCTTCCGCCGGCGAATCGTCGGCAACACTGATCCGAGCGATGGGGGCGGGCAAGCCCTGTGTCGTCTTCGATTCCGGGTGCGCGCTGGACTACCCGGATAACTCTCTGAGGAAGATCCCCATCGAGCTCTCATCCAACACGGGACTCGCGAACGCCCTTCGCGATCTCGCCTGTGATGAACATTCTCGCCAGCAAACAGGAGCAGCCGCGGCAGAGCACATCGCCAAGTGGCACGACGTCGACCAATGCGCCGATGCCTACGCGAATTTCATGTTGGCGGCCGCGGACTCTCGTGTTCGCCGGACCAACTGATCGAGCAATTCGTGAGCGGCTTTCGTCGACACAGCGCGCGGATCGTGGTGCAGTGTGATCGTCATTTGCTTGGCGTACCAACTGACGCCAAACGCCGCATTCAAATGTCTCGCGATCGGCGGAATCGCTTCGACCGAATGCAGCACCACGTTGCCGCATCGCAGTCGTCCGTCTTGGCGTGGCAAGGGTGATCTCGCGAAAACGCGACTGAGGTTGGTGAAAACGACAGTCGTTTGACAGCGTTCCGGTCTCGCGGTCCGTTGCAATCCGCGCGGCACCAATCGCTGAACCCACAGGGAATACAGGAATAGATGATTCAGTTGGCGGTGTTTGATCAGACTCATTTCTTCGCTGAGGTCCTGTAGCAGGTGCTCCGGATCTTCCATGTCGGTCGCCCGCCTGTCCAAAAACACGGAGCTGACAATGTTGGCAGCGGGTGCCTGATACTGTTGCTTTCGCCTCAAGCTGACTGGGATCATCATTCGCAGCCAGCCTGCTGGATCGTGAACACCCTGTGATCGACGAAACTCCTCCAACGCCAGAAACAGATCGCGGATCAGCAGGTCGTTCTGGGTCACTTTTTCGCGTTTGGCAGTTCGTCGCACACCGGCCGAAACCTCTGGTTCAAAGTGGTGAGCGATCACCGTCGGAAAACTCACCGGCGCGGGTTCCTCACACTGGGGCACACGATGCGGCAACAAATGCGATGGTTTTCGCGTCAGGAACTGCCAAACCCCGCGAAGGCCAACGGCTTGGCGTGAGGCAAGTCGCAAAAAGCTGCCCGCCGTCAATCCAAGCGAACCACGGTTCCGAAGCAAACTCAGGTCGACACCTGGAAGCGAAACGTCTGCATTCGCATCGACCTCCATGGCGTAGGCCAACAACAATTCATGAACCACCTGGAAGATCGCGAGTCCGTCGCAGCAAGCGTGATGAAACTGGACCATCAACTCGGATTCGTCCTCGTGCAAACAAACCGCGAATTTCAGACCGTGTTCCAGTTCGAGGTCCAACCGGCGAAAGGACGGTTGTTCGTTGGCGGTTCCATCGCACCAAGTGATACTGGGTTCCGGCTCGTCGACTTGCCAGTGATACCGTCCACGATGTCGCTGAACCCGCGCATGCAGCAACGGGTGCCGTGCAACCGCTGTGAGTGCCGCCGCACGGAAACCGGTCTCATCAAAACGTCCGCGGAACCGCATGCGAACAAAGCAGTTCGTCGGAAAAGCATTGCTGTCTTGATGCAGCATCAGCTCTTCAAAATGGGTCAACGGATAGGCGAGCGGCATCAGCGAAACGTCGGTGAATGAAAAAGAGAATCAACCAAGTCGTGGTTTAGGTTTGCCGTTTGTCTTCGGAACAGTACCGGGGAATCCATCGAGCCATTCGACTGGATAGTTCCTCTCGCAGCGACAATTCCCCACGGAGAAACCTCGTCATTTTGCGTTGTCCTGGCTTGCCCCAATACGGTGTGATGTTGAGATCAATGATGTAGAAGTTCCCTTCATTGTCCTCGACCACATCAAGCGCCCCAAAGTCGAGTTGGATCCCAACCAAGAACGACGCTACGACGGATTTCAAACGAGCAGGCAGGGCATCGTCTGAATCAGATGCACCGATAAGTTGGCTGGAATCCCTGTACAAGAAATTGCGTCGTGCTTTCGCATCTTCTATTCGCTGAATCCGGTTGTCGGAATTCGGTGCCACAAAGCGAGAAATCACCAATCGTCCGTCAATCGTGTAGGCTCGATAGTAGATCCCCTGTGAATTTTCGATCAACCGCTCCACAACGAGCCCCGGATCGTCCCATTGGTCGGTCAATTCCGAACGCTTCATCACCGGGTAATCCAAGCTGCCATCAATCAACGTCGATTCAGGTGGCAGTTCCAGCCGACGGCGAGTTTCCAAATCGAGCCGACGTTCGTTCCGGCCTCCGTGGTTGCAATCGGATTTCAGAATCAGCTTCTCGTCCGGGTCCCCGCCCCGCGTCGCCGCGGTCGTCGGAAGCCCCAGTCGCTGGCACTCACTCTGGACAAACCGCTTTGTCATGTCGGTGACGTTGGCATTCCACGTGCGAATGCCTTTCTTCTGAAGAGCCTCGAAAAGTTCGCTGCGTCGCCTTGGGAACAACGCTTGCCGACTGAGATTGATGTGCGGCAAGAAATCGGAGGTATCAGGTGGTAACCGATCGAGCACGTCCTCCACTTCGTCATCCGGATGAGCTTTGATCCGGTACGCATCGGAACACCATTCGCCGATCGAAAACAGCTCCCACGCATTCCATTCGTAAACCGCGAGGCGGCCTTTGTTCATCTCGGTGCTTTCGAAAACTCATTCGCGATTGATGCCGTTCGCCGTCAATGTATCGGCAAAGGTGACGACTGCCGACGCCACGGAATTGCAAACGATACCCTGCGAAGAGCACCTCATCAGCCCATCCATGTTCCCCTCGGATGAACCTCAACTGGGCCTTCGAATGTGGAATTGGTATCGTGACCCGTCCGCAACCTTGCCCTTCCCCCCCTTCAGCAACCACTTCGCGGCCTTCTGCAACATGGCGTACGACAGCGAAGGTCGTTTGAATTCACCCCACACCTCACGGCCGCGTATCAGTGTTGTGATACCGGTCTTCAACAATGCCGCCTACATCGAGCAGGCATTGCAAAGCGTATTCAATCAAAACGTCGATCGCACTGAAATCATCGTGGTCGATGACGGCTCGACGGATGGCACCGTGGAAGTACTCGCGGAATTCTCGGACCGCATCAAGGTGATTCGGCAATCCAACTCGGGATCGGCTGCCGCTCGAAATGCCGGCATCCGTGAGACCACCGGAAACTATGTCGCTTTCTTGGACGCAGACGATTGGTTTCTGCCTGACAAGTTTTCCCAACAAACCGAGATCCTCGACGCGAATCCAAACTTGGGTGCGGTGCACAGTGGATGGAAGCTCGCTGACGCAGAAGGCACCGTGACCAAAGTGATTGAGCCTTGGATCGAAGCTCCCAAACTCGACTTGAACACTTGGTTGGTCTACAAACCTGCCAAGCTTGGATCGATGCTATTTCGTCGCAATTGGTTGCAAAAGGTCGGCGGCTTTGATCCCGAACTGCGGCAATCTCAAGACGTCGATTTGCTGCTTCGACTGTCTCTGGCCGGCTGCACCTTTCAATGGCAAAAGGCCGCTACCCTCTGCTACCGGCGGCACCCTTTCAGCACCATTCGCCGCAACAGTTTGGACCAGGTCAAATATGCCACGATGGTGCTGGACAAGTTCTACTCGAATCCGTCGGTCCCTTCCTCGATCCGGCGCAACGAACGGTCAGTGCGCTACTATTCCAGCATGTGGCTGGCTTGGCATCTGTTCCACATTGGCAACACAGACGCTGCCGCGCAGCAACTTCAGCGAACTCAATTTTACTCCAGGAACGATCGTCGACACACCGCTCACGACTGCTTGTATCACTTCGCAAGCTGGACGGAAGCGGCAGGTTCAGATCCGAAAGACGTCCACCAGATGATCGGTGCCTTTGAGACGCTCGGCAACAGAGATCTGTCTGCCTCAAACAAGCTGACCACTTCGCTGCAGTGGTGGCTTTCCGTTTGGCGGCACTACCTTTCTGAAGAAAGCCCAAACGCCGAGTCACAACTCAAACGCTCTCCGCCCCTCGATCCCGATCAGTTGCTCGAGCAAGTCAGCTTCTACCTGCGAACCGGCACGGTGACCGCACCAGTCCAAACGGTCGATCGATTTTGGAACGAAGCGATTTCGACCGGGCGTTTCCAATCAACCCAACTGCATCGCGCCACTGAGCTATACATGACACTGTTCGGTCGAGCATTGTATTCCGGCGACTGGCAAATTGCTTCGCGAGCATTTTTGCGAACGATGCGATTCGGTTGGCATCCCAAGGCTTGGCCGGGCGTCGTTCGCACGATCAGGTCGCTTTTGAAGGAGCTCAAAAACTCAAAGTGATGCGTGTTCTAAAGTGACACGTTGGCTGATTCCAGAGATGCCTCCATCGCCTCTTCATTCAACAAATAGACTTCGTTGGGCCCGAGCACTTCGTAGGTCACCCCCCGCCAAATCACTCGTCGAAGGACCGACGCACGAACCATGGCGGAAACGTGAATGACAACCGCCAACAGCATCGCAATGGGAAGCTTCAACAATTGGACGCCAAAGAATCCAGGAACCGGCTCGCCTTGCGCTCGGATGATTCGACGTGCAGCGACGTCCAACAAAAACCAGAGAGTCATGACCGTCCCGCTGTAGATTGCCACGCCAACCGCAAACGAAACAGCCTCCTCGTGGAATCCCGCGAGTGCACAGACAATGGCCAACACCACGGTGACCATATAAATCCCAAGCACACCCAACGTGTAAACCAACATGATCGGCCATTGGCTGCTCATGTAGGTCTGCGTCCACTTCAATTGACGGGTGAGAAAGTTGTGAGCAAATCGCAGATCACAGTCTTCTCGATTGGCCATTAACAACGAGGGGACAAATTGCAGCTTGAGTCCTTGTTCTCTCAACGCCACTCGGACAGGCCCATCGTCGACGATGGATCGGGTCAGTGTCTCTCGCAATCCGCTTTCTTGAATCACTGATGCTCGGATCGCCAAAGAACCGCCCCACGGGATTTGCCCGAGATGCATCGTGACGACGCCGATCGCGTTGCACACCTGGCGCACGAGCGATCCCATCCAACCGGCGGCCGGAAGAAACCATCGATTTCCAAAAGCGGCTCCCACGCGAGGGTCATTCAGCGGAGCCACCAATTCACGCAGCCAGGTGGGATGGCTTTCCAGATCGGAATCGGCAAGCACAACCACGTCGAACGAACCATCGATTTGATCCAAAAGCTGGACCAACGAGCTGCATTTCAGACTGCACGTCTCCAATCGCTGGCGAAGCGTCGAGATGTGAACCTGACACGCCGCGGACTTGCCTCCCGCGTCGTCAACGCTCTGTTTCACGACTCCCCAGGCCGGATCGGTCTCGGAATCGATGACGACAAAAATTTCGTAGTCGGGGTACTGCTGATTCATCAACCGTCGCAGGCCGCCCGCCAAGGGAGGATCGGCACCACGCAAGCACAACAAAATGGCAACCCGTGGCAGTTCCCTGTCATCGGGCCTCTCGCGGCGGTGCCGAAACAGTGCCCCCAGCGTGATTGTCGTGCACAGTGCATTGACCGCGGCAAATCCGATGAGTGCCCAAGACGCAAATGTCGCTAGGTGAAGGAGAATCATGCGAACATTTGAAAGTGAGGCCACGGTTGGCGAATCATTTTGAGAACGACCGGCAGCAAGCTACGCAAACACCGTGGCGAGGTCAACTTTGGCGGCGAATGCAACCGCGATTCGGCAAAGCCCCTTTCGCGTTCATTCGCTCGGATTTTGAATGCAAGAAGCCATAACGGCCCCGGAATGCTATTGGTTCGCTAGTCCGACTTTGCTAAACGGAGGGACGCCGATGGAGTAGGTCCACGCATTGGCGATCGAGCGAAGACTCCAATGGCACTGACTCCAATGGCACTGACGTCAACGGTGCCGCAAACATCATTGACGGACGAAATAAAAGTCCTGTCGAGGCAAGGAACGACCGCTTGAGTCACCCCGCTAAAAAACACTCACTGTCGTCCCGTCTGTTGATTGGAACGCTCGCCGCTGGCTGCCTGCTCGTGGCGGCGATTGGATTGCGTCTGTTCAGCCAACGCAATGAATTGCCGGAACTACGCACCGTCAATGTCGAGCGGCGAGACCTGGTCATCACGGTCGGCACCACAGGAACCATCGAACCCGACGAAGTCGTCCAAGTGGGCCCCGATGTGGCCGGAAAGATCGTCCGCTTCGGCATGGACTCGAGTGATCCAAACAAATCCATCGGTGTTGGCTCACGTGTTGCCAAAGGCACGGTGCTCTTCCAACTGGACACGCAGCAATACGAGATTGCTTTGGAAAAGGCGAATGCCGCCTACCGGTTGGCCAATGCCGATTTGGTTCGGCTAGAAGCACAGTTCCAACAATCTCAACGAAACCTTGATCGAGCCAACCGCCTGCGATCGACCAATGCCCAAAGTGTCTACGATGAGATCGTCACCGCCAATGAAATGGCAACGGCGATGCTCGCCGTGGGCAAAGCCAAGTTGGAGGAAGCCGAAGCCGAAGTTCATCACGCCAAGGTGAGCCTAGAGAACACCAACGTCCGCTCCCCGATCGACGGCATCGTGATCGACCGACGAGCGAACCTGGGCCAATACGTCAGCGTCGGTCATCCGGGACTCTTTCTATTAGCGAAGGACCTGGACCAGATGCAAATCCGGGCATCCGTGAGCGAAAGCGACATTGGCAAAGTCCAACGAGGCCAACCTGTCACCTTCACCGTTGACGCCCATCGCGACCAAGTGATGACGGGTCACGTGAAAGAGATTTTGCTCAACGCCCGGATGCACGGCAACTTCGTGACTTACGACGTGATTGTGGCGATTGATCAAACCGATTTGAATCTTTTGCCACACATGACCACCGACGTCGAATTTGAAATCACCAAGCGTGAACAAGCTTGGCTAGTGCCCACGGGTGCTCTTCAGTGGTGGCCGGAATCGAAACAGATGGAACGGACCATTGCCACGGATTTGATCTCTCCAAGCCTTGATTCCAGCGGTCCAGGTAAAGGCGACACCGCCTACGTTTGGGTGCCGGCCCGCGACGGGAAAGTCCGTCCGATCTCGGTTCAAGTCGGCATCGACGACGGCGTGCAGACCGAAGTGATCGGAACTGGCTTGACCCCAGATTCACCAGTGGTGGTTGGCGAAGTCAAACGCACCACGCTGGCCAGAATCATTCCAAAAGTCAAAACGCTTCGGTAAGTGCCAGTGAGTATGTGAGCCACGTGGCGTTGGCCACGGTTCCCGCACGCAACCGAGGCAAACGCCCAGACGTCTCACGTGGTTTTTCCCTCCCCTTCCCGCACCTATTTAGACGGATCGCTTGATCAAAAAGGTCCGCAGCACGTGTTAGCGAAACGTTCCCGGTTGCGGCATCGCTTTTCGCTGAGTCTTCGAGGGGCTGGCGATCCGAGTACCAGTCATGTTGTTGTCGAGTTTTTCAGGCCGGGCAAACACCGACGCTGAGTTCAACGCGAATCGACATTCGTCGTAGGTT
The DNA here is from genome assembly GCF_043100905.1 of Rhodopirellula sp. JB055. NCBI lineage: Bacteria > Pseudomonadati > Planctomycetota > Planctomycetia > Pirellulales > Pirellulaceae > Rhodopirellula > Rhodopirellula sp. JB055. The sequence continues at coordinate 10,474 of NZ_JBICHO010000053.1, forward strand.
GGCTGGCCAAAGCCCACGCCCATCGCTTGCAACAATGTGCCCCGAGCGTGGTGGACCTTGATAAACGCGAGGTTGTAGTCGACCACACTGCGTTGAAACTCCGTCTCCGCTTTCGTGGCTCGGATCTGAGCTTCCAGCACATCCTCGACTTGAATCTCGCCTTCCGCATGCCGTTGCGACTGGGCGGCCAACCGAATCTGTGACGCTTCACGGCTCTTTGCCATCGAGTTCATGGTGCCATAAGCGCGATCCAGATCAATGAACGTGGTGCGAAGCTGCGCCGAGATTTGTCGGCGTTGTTCCTCGGCGATCGCTCGCTCTCGTTGCAGTTGAAGTTGAGCATGCCGAACCGCTGCGTTCTCTCGTCGGTTCGCCACCGGCCGACTGTAGTCGACTCCCACCTGCCAACCTTGCAACGCGCTGTCGAACAGTTCGGTGTCATTGGTCGGGTCATCAGCCAGTCGTCGATACTGGCCGATGAAATCCAATTGCGGACGTTGCAAGTTCTTTGCGGCTTTGATTTCGAGCACACGCTTGGCGATGACCGCCTGTTGTTTTCGAAGCTCGATTCGGCTGCCTTGTGCGAGCGCATCACTTTCATGCCAATCGAATCGAATCGGAGCCTGCAGCGGAGGCCCGATGGGTTGGATTAACCTGTCGCCGCAAGCCGGCAGGGCCAGCAACGTTCGCAGTTTCAGTTCGACGTTGTAGACGCCGGTTTGCCCTGGAACCGTGCCACAGATTGCGTTGCGAACAGCCGCCTCGGCTGAATAAAACTGCTGCCTCGCCACCGCTTCCACGTCAGGCGGACTGACTCGTTGTTCGACGCGTTGCTGCTCCAATTGCCACGCTTGACGAGCGTTCTCCATCGCCGTTCGCTTGGCTTCAAGATCTTGGTAGGCGAAGAACAACTCCCAATAAACGATCGAGACATCTCGCACCAATTCAGAGACCGCTTGCTCGACTTCGAGGCTGACCTGTTGGTGATCGATTTGGGCAATCCGGATGCCTCGGTACACGCCGGGTTTGGCCAAAGGACCGGCAATCTGGTTGATTTCGGTTCCCGACCCTCGCATCAGTGGGTGCCGGACTTCTGCTCCATAAGCGGCATACAGCCCACCGGCCAACTCCTCGTCATAGCCACCGATGCCGCCAATCGACACCTGAGTCCCCGATGGCAAGATCCGGCCGACTCCTAATCTCGCCAGCGTCTCGGGCTGGGAAAACACACCAAACTGGCCGTTTGAGAACGCGGAATTGACTGAGTTGCCATCGCCGTTCCAAACGAAACTCGATTGGAACTGGGTATCAAAAGCGGACAAGCTCGCATCCAGTCCCAAATTTGGATCATTGCGAAACACCGCCGGGTCCAACGTGGTTCGTACCATGTCCGGATACGACAACACTCGCCCACCTTGGTCGCGAATCACTTGGCTGTTTTCAAGAGCCAACTGGATCGCTTCGTCCAACGACAATGGCCAAGGTGTCAGTTGATCAAACTCGTCAGCGGTTGGCGGCGATCGCTGCACCACCGATTCAACATGCGAAACGGTCGCGATTTCAGGTGGCTGGTTCGACTGGCCAATGGCGGGTTCCCCCAGGGGCTTCTCAAGTGAGATCGCCGACCAATCTGATTCCGTCATCCGTGGTTGCTGTGGCGCACGCGGGAGCCACGTCCGGCATCCCGGGAAACTGGTGGTCACCAACGCGATCAGCAGCGATGCGATCGCTTGGTGAGTCAATTCGAATGATCGCGAAGTACGCATTCGTGGTTCGCTGAGTCCTCGGATGCATGCTTTGGAATTGCCGGACCTGAACGTTTATCGGAGTTACAAGCACGCCCGAGCAGCAATACCGGCATCTCCCGATCGGACCCCCTAACCCGCAAAGTCACCCAATCAAAGAACCGGTCCTGCAACGAAGCTTCTGCAAACGTCCCAAGCATGCCGTTGGATCACAGCGATCGAGTCTCAGGCGAAGGTTCGGAATACGAGGTGTGCGGCCCGCGTTGAATCTTGCCGCCACTCACGTGATAGACGATTCCGCGCCAAGTCACCTTGGTCGTGAAGAAGCACTTGCAAAACCAAAACGGTGAAACGATCTGGCTGACCACAATCCAAAACGGCAGTTTCACGAGCGACACCGCGGACAAACCACTTGTCGGTGCGCCGCAGTGGGATCCACCTCGATGAAAGCTGGATTCACACAACAAAACCAGCACCACGTTCGAAATCTCGAAGACGATGAACGCAAGGAAAGCGGCTCGCATCGATCCCCAATCAGATTGCATCCAACCCACCATCGCGACGACTGCAGCGAGGAACGGAATGGCCGAGGAAATGATGCCGTATCCGACCGTCGCTGGCCAACTCGAATGATAAAGCTTCGCAGTCAGCAATTGCCGAGGCACCCAGTTCATCAAATCAGAGAAGGTGCATGTTTCCCGATTCACGACCATCACGTTGGGCACGAAGACCTGTCGATACCCCTGATGACGCGCGACTCGGTCGAGCATCGTGTCTTCGCAAAAGGCATGCGACCATTTCTTCAGCAAACCGGCTTCATCAATCAACTGCCGTCGAATCAACAGACTGCCGCCCCAAGCGATCCGGAACACGATCATGTTGATGGCGGCGGGGATGTTCCAAAGGTATCGAACCAAAGAAGCACCGGTCGGATCATGAGGCTGGTACCAACGATTGCCGGTCGTCACCGCCACCGTTGGGTCGTGAAGCGGTGCAGCCAGTTCAGCCAACCACGTCGGGTGTGGAACCGAGTCTGCATCGCAAAACGCGACGACCTCAAACGATGGGTCGAGTTCCCGGATCACCTGAACAATCGCGGCGCACTTCAGGCTGCATGTTTCCGGTGGATCCTTCAAAATGCTGACCCGCACTCGTTCGTCGGATTCGAATTCGCGAAGAACGGATCGTGAAGGATCTTCTTGGCTGTCGACAACCACCTGCAACTGAAACTCAGGGTAGTCCTGGTCGAGCAAGCTCCGCAGGCACTGCTTCAAGAACGGATCCGCCCCGCGAAGACACAGAATGATCGCCGCCTTGGGTGTGAAGCTCTGCTCAGGCAAACGAGCTCGTCGTAACATCCAAACGGCGAAAATCAGTGAAAACGCAGCCTGAATCGCCACGATGACGAACACACCCCAACAAAAAGCGATGGCGATCGTCACGCGGGAGCATTCCTGAAAAATCGTTGCAGTTAAAAATAGAGGGAGACACACCCAACATCGTCGCCCAACGTCTTTCACGGAAGGTCATCCGATCCATCGCACGTCGTGTTTTCCCACCACAACTGCCTTCAGCTTGCCGCGAAACGCGAGACAGCTTGTCTATCGCTTTGCTGGGATCCCAGCGCCGGTTTCCTCCAGCCATTCCGTCAAGCGGCCCTTCAACTTTTGAGCCATCTCAGGTTTGTCAGCGGCCAAATCGTTCCGTTCACTCAGGTCATTCTTTAAGTCATACAGTTCAACGGAATCATCGTCGTGCCGGAGAATGAGCTTGTATTGGCCGCTGCGAATCACTGAACCAGGGCGATTGTCTTTGTGAAACGCGAAGTGCGGGTAGTGAAAGTACAACGCATCACGCTGGAGATTGCCACCACTGAACAACGGTTGCAATGTTTCTCCATCAAGTGATTCATCGCCGGCAAGCCCGACCCCTGCAGCATCCAAAACAGTTGCTGTCAGATCCATGCTGATCACGGGAGTTTCATTCACCGTCGCCGCTTCGGTCACGCCAGGCCAGCGAACGATCAAAGGCACACGCAAACCACCCTCGAACAGATACCCCTTTCCTTTTCGCAGCGGTCGGTTGTCAGTCGCACCCGACCAACCACCGTTGTCACTGGTGAACACCACCAAGGTCTCGTCCGAGATGCCGAGCGAATCCAACTCACGCAGCACGCGACCAATGGCGCGGTCAGTGGCTTCGATCTGGCCGCCGTAAATGGGGTTTTTCAGGCCGGGACCCTCTTTGCCTTTGTAGTGTTCGATCAAATCCTCCGGTGCCTCGAATGGATAGTGTGGGTTGTAAGTCCACAGACACACGAACATCGGCTGATCCTTCTCACGCCGCAAGAAATCGATCGTCTCATCGGCCAAACGATCGCTCAGATACTCGCCCTCTTTGCGTGGCGGCAACGCAGGAATTCGATAAGGATCGAAGTACGTCGGAGGTCCCCCTAGCCCGCAACCGCCAACGTTGACGTCAAAACCATGTTCGGTTGGCCAGTACTTTTTGTCACTGCCCAAATGCCACTTGCCAAAGAATCCAGTGGTGTACCCCGCTGCCTTCAATCGCTCCGCCATCGTCGTGGTTCCGTGCGGCAATTCATGTTTCGTCGACGGAGGTTGAATCAAACGATCTTCCGGCCAGAAAGATTTGCTATCCGCCCCGTGCTGGGTGATGTGCAATCTTGCGGGAGCAAGCCCCGTCATCAGAGCTGCACGTGTTGGCGAACAGACCGTGGAAGCCGCGTAGGCGTTGTCGAAACGCACCCCTGATTCTGCCAATGCATCGATGTTGGGTGTCCGCAACACCTCGTTGCCCTGGCAGTGCAAATCCTTCCATCCCAAGTCATCCGCCATGATGAACAGGATGTGCGGTTGCTCCGCTGTCGTGGTTGGAATCAAGCAGGCGTTCAAGCAAGACGCCAACAGCAACCCCACCCACAGACGAATCGTTCGTGTCTCATTCATGTTCGTAGTTCTCGTGATCACGGTTTTTCTGGAACGATTGGCCAATCATCGGATCGAAAGGAGGAAGCAGGCAGGCCATTTTGGTTGGATAAATTGGGTGTGTCGCCACTGCCCCAAGCGTATCGCACGGCAACTGGTTCAGTGACCGCGTCGCTGTGCACAACGATTGTGTCCCCGTCGATCTCAGCGTCAGCGGCGACGAACTTTTGATCGGCTCCAGCAATGCTGAAATGACTGGGTGACTTGCCATCGGATGTGGTCAGCCCACCGCCAACATGCTGGAAGTGCAAACGAATGGATTCCCCTTCGACCTCATGACTTTGAAAGAGCGGTCCTGAATCCACGATGTCTTGACGCCCGTATTCACGGGAAAGAGCGAGCCCAGCCAATCGCTCGCCCACTGGTTTCTTGTTCTTCGGGTGGATATTGGTTGGATCACCGATGTCCATCATGACCACCATTCCCGTGTTGGGTTCCGACAACGCCATCGTTTGAGCCTCTCGTAGAAAGGCCGCGCTGATCGGTTCCCGCTTGTAGGCAAAGGGAGCGATCTGCACGAAGTAAAACGGAAAATCGCCCGCCCCCCAACGACTTCGCCAGTCGCGAATCATAGCCGGGAACAAAGTTTGGTATTGCTCGGGTTGCTTGACGTTGGATTCGCCCTGGTACCAAATCACCCCGCGAAAAGAGAACGGGATCAGCGGCCGAATCATGCTGTTGTACAACACGCTGGGATTCCGATTGTTCAACCCGGCGGGCATCTTCTGGCCTCGTCGGAAGGTGATCCCAACTTCGTTGGCAACCTTCTCGTTGATCGCAAACATCGCCTTGAATTCAGGGAAGTCGCGTTTCAGAACTTCCGGACTCACCCAAGCTTCTGCCGGGGTTCCGCCCCAATTGGTCGAGATCAATCCAATCGGCACATCCAGCTCTTGATGCAGTCGCGAGCCAAAGAAATATCCCACGGCACTGAAGTTGAGAACGGTTTGTGGACTGCATGTGCTCCACTTCGCTTGGACATCGTCTTGTCCTTCGAGAGACAAAATTTGGGGCACATCGCAAAACCGTATTTGGGGATGCTTGGCTTTGACCACGTCCTCTTTGAAATGATCGACGCCGAAGCCACGCATCTTCCACTGCATGTTTGACTGGCCGGAACAGATCCAAACTTCTCCCACGAGCACATCAGTCAATTGCACTGTTTCATCGCCGCTGGCGATGCGGATTTGAAAGGGTCCACCTGCCCGGGGCGTTTTAAGTCTGGCTTGCCATTTCCCATCGGAATTGGCAATGGCTTGAACGGTTTCGTTGGACCACGATGGGGTCAACGTAACGGACGCATTGGGTTCGGCCGCTCCCCAAATCGGTGCGTTGGTTTCTCGCTGAAACACCATGCGGTCACCGAACATGCCAGACAATTGCAATGCCGTCCGCTGAGCGGTTTCCGCTTCGGCCACCACCGTTGTCGAAACGAGGATCAGCCAGAACGGCAGGACAGCAGACAGGAAACGAAGCATGGCGACTCAGCAATCAACATTCGATGGTCAACGAAACGCAAGACCGGAGAATTATCCTTCAACCGACATCGAAAGCAAAGCACGGCGGCGACCAGCGCGACAAGTTCCCGGATGCATTCCCTGAAATCCGGGTCCGATGACGAGCGATTCCCCACCGTTATTCCATCGCAACGTCTTACGCCACCCCTGCGTGGGCACGGGCGGGGGACTAACATACGGCCTACCTTTTTTCCATTTCCCTTTCTGCATTCCCCATGTCGGCAATGAAATCCCCGTCCGTCATCCGTGCCCTGTTTGCGTTTCTTCTCGCACTTCCATTGTCGAACTCGCTTGCGTTTTCCGATGACAGCACGTCGCCTAACATCATTTTGTTGATGAGTGACGATCAAGGCTGGGGCGATGTCGGCTTCAACGGCAACGAGGTTTTGCAAACGCCCCACCTGGATGCGATGGCGGCGGCGGGAGTTCGATTCGACCGTTTCTACGCCGCGGCACCGCTTTGTTCTCCAACGCGAGGCAGTTGCCTCACCGGCCGCTACCCGTTTCGATTTGGCATCCTGGCCGCTCACACCGGCGGCATGCGAGTGGGCGAAATCACCATCGCTGAGATGCTGACGAAACAAGGGTACGCAACCGGCATGTTCGGCAAGTGGCACATCGGCTGGGTCAAACCCGATGAAGTCGGCACGCGAGGTTTTTACTCGCCGCCGTCCCATCATGGTTTCGATGAATACTTCGCCACGACGAGTGCAGTGCCAACATGGAACCCAACCGTCACGCCCGACGACTGGGACAGTTGGGGCAACCAGCCTGGCGAACCGTGGAAAGGTGGCTTTCCTTACGTTCACAACGGGGTCGAAGCCTATGAGTATTTGTCGGGTGACGACAGTCGCGTCATCATGTATCGTGTGATCCCATTCATCGAAGCCAACCAATCCCAACCCTTCCTAGCAACGGTCTGGTTCCACGCTCCTCATGAACCGGTGGTCGCTGGCGAGGAGTTTCAAAAGCTGTATCCCAAAGCGGGCAACAAACGAAAGAACTACTACGGCTGCATCACAGCGATGGACCAGCAAATCGGACGCTTGCGAACCAAACTGCGTGAGCTTGGCATCGAGAAGAACACGGTGGTCTTCTTCTGCAGCGACAATGGACCCTCCGACGGTTTGACCAAAAAGAAAGTTGCCTCAGCCGGTCCTTTCAAAGGGCACAAGCACACCATGTACGAAGGGGGCCTGCTGGTTCCCGCCTGTGCTGAATGGCCCGGGACGATTCCGGAGGGCACCTCCACCGACGTCCGGTGCAGCACAGTGGATTTCCTACCGACGGTTGCGTCAATCGTCGGTGACTCGATGGCGACCCAGCCCAAACGTCCCATCGATGGTATCGACCTGATGCCCGTGATTCGCGGCGACGCCGACGCTCGAGACCGGAGCCTGTTCTTTGGCTATCGCAGGTTGCATCAAGGCGTCGATGGCCAAGCGATCATCTCAGGCAACTGGAAACTGCTTCGAGAAGCGAAGAAAAACGGTCGCGTGCGTTTGTACGATCTCGCCAAAGATCCGTACGAGAAACACGATCTGTCCAGCGAATTGCCCGAACGAACAGAACAGCTTCGCAAACAGCTCGAAGACTTGGATGCGAGTTGTCAGCGAAGTCGCGATGGAGCGGACTATCGATACTGAATCACGTCCATCCGGCACCTGGCCTGTGGATTGACGCCAGCCCCAACCACCACCCAACTTTGCTCTCTCTCCATCCAACCTCCGTCTGCGGCCGGAGGTTCGTGTGAAATTCAAACTGAAAGAATCTGAGATGCCCCCAATTTTTGCACCCACGATCCGTGGCGTCGTGTTGGCTTGCACCCTGATCGCATTTCATGCTGTCAGTGCAGCGGAGGAATACGATGTCTATCTTCTTGCCGGCCAGTCCAACATGGATGGCCGAGGACTTGTGAGCAAGTTGACGGAAGAACAGCAACAGGCATTCGATGACGCCATCATTTTCTACCGCAATCTGCCTCACTCCAGCGAAGGTTGGCAACCTCTCGCTCCTGGATTCAGCATGCCACCGGGGTACAAGGGCGAGCTTCCTTCACCGAAGTTCGGACCTGAAATCGGGTTCGCACGATCCATGCTGCAGGCCAACCCGGATCGCAAACTAGCATTGATCAAAGGTTCCAAGGGCGGCAGCAGTTTGCGAGTTGATTGGAACCCCGGTGTGCAGTGGGATCCCAGCAGCCAGGGTCAACGGTATCGCGATTTCATCGAAACCATCCGCATGGCCACCAAAGAACTGGTCCAACGCGGCGATACATTCGCCATTCGCGGGCTGCTTTGGCACCAAGGCGAATCGGACTCCAAGTCCAGCACCGAGGTCTATCAACGCCGGCTGGAAGAACTGATCGATCGCATCCGAGAAGACGTAGGCGTTCCCGAACTGCCGGTCGTTGTCGGCGAGGTCTTTGACAACGGCAAACGTGACAGCGTCCGCGCCGCGATTCAGGCGGTCGCCGCCGGCAGCTCCACCGTCGGGCTGGTTTCGTCCGATGGCACCCAGACGTGGGATCCTGGCACTCACTTCGATGCCCCCAGTCAATTACTGCTGGGAGAACGTTACTCGGCAGCGATGCGTGAGCTTCCCATTCCGGAGCCTGGCGAGATGCCAGCGATCTCGGAGCAAAGCAAGCTGACCAAACCCAACGTGTTGTTCATCACCGTTGATGACTTGAACGACTGGGTCGGCTGCTTGGGCGGCAACCCGGATGCCCAGACACCGAACCTGGATCGGTTGGCACAACAGAGCGTCTTGTTCAACAATGCCCATTGCCAGGTGGCTCTGTGCTATGCGTCACGAGCCTCCTTCATGACCGGCATGTACGCTTCCAAAACAGGGATCTACAACAACTCGTCCAAGTCGGCCAATGAAGCGTATCGCCAAGCGAAACACATGCCCGTTTGGTTTGGCGAGCATGGGTATCGAACGATGTGCATGGGCAAGATCTATCACAACGATCACGGCAAAAAGGCCTATTGGGATGAGATTGGCCCCAAGACACTTCGCTGGGGACCGGAACCACCAAACGGTCGACAATTTGCCAAACGATTCGGCAAAGACGCCCAAGACTCCTTGGCCTGGGCCGCGCTCGACATTGAAAAAGGCGACATGCCGGACGAACAAATCGCAGCTTGGGGAATTGAGAAACTCAACGAAAAACACGACCAACCGTTTTTTCTGTCGCTGGGTTTCTACAAACCTCACACACCGATGACGGCTCCGAAACGATATTTCGATCAGTTCGATCGAGACAGCCTGACATTGCCGGAGGTGCTTGAAAACGACTTGGACGATGTTCCAGAAATCGGTCGTCGGTGGGTGCTCGACCGCAGCAAACTGATCGCGGAAGAAGCCGTCCGCCAGTACAGTCCAACGTACAGACGAGAACTGGTTCACGCTTACCATGCTTGCGTGGCCTTGGTGGACGACTGCATCGGTCAAGTGCTGACGCATCTGGACAAGAGCCCGTACGCTGACAACACGATCGTGGTCCTGTGCTCGGACCATGGCTGGCACCTAGGAGAAAAACATCACTGGCGGAAATGGATGCCGTGGGAGGAATCCACCCGCAGTTTGCTGATCGTGCGAGCCCCCAACGCGGCCGGCAACGGCAGCGTCAGCGAACGAACAGTGGGCCTGATCGACATCTACCCGACCCTGGCTGACCTCTGCAACCTGTCCCCGCCAAGTGGTTTGCAAGGTTTGAGTTTCCAGCACCTGCTAGAGAATCCAAAAGCCCCCTGGGAACGCCCCGCACTGACTTCCACGAAGGCCGGCAACCACACGGTTCGCTCACAACGTTGGCGTTACATTCGATACGTCGATGGATCAGAAGAGCTTTACGATCACGCGAACGACCCAAATGAATGGCACAACCTCGCGGGCGATCCATCCATGAACGCGATCAAAAAACAACATGCCGCGTGGATCGATCAGCTCAATCAGACGGACTGATCAACGGCCCGCCGAAGAAACCATCTTGTTAACGGTGCCCCTCGCACGGTGAGCGCTCACCGCCGGAATTGGTAGACTGAGCGACCTGCTGCCCCTGAAACCATCTTTCTCAGGGGCAAATGCTTCCCTCTCCGTGGCACGGCAAACCATTGATTCAACGCAGCGTCTACATCGGCACCAACGGCAACGCGACCGGCAAACGCATGGTCGCCCTGGGCATGATGGAACTGGCCGCCCGACGATTCGGACGAGTGGCTTTCTTTCGCCCAGTGGTTCACGTCAGCCCCGAGGAGGACCAAAGCATCCGCATGATGCGATCTCGATACGGGATCGTCACTCCGGCCGATGAGATGTTTGGTGTCACGCGTGCCCAAGCCCGACAAATGCTAGCGGATGACCGATACAGCAATCTCATCCAGCTCATTCAACAACGATTCAAAACGCTCGAAGCAAAGGCCGACTTTGTTGTCGCCGAAGGCACCAGCTACCAAGGCCTGGCACCGGAGCTCGAATTCGAATTGAACGCGGACATCGCCGCCAACATTGGCTCCCGTGTTCTGTCCGTTTATGCGATGGGAAATCGCTCGGTCGATGAGTGCGTTCAATCCGTGCTGATTGGCAACGAAAGCTTCATCGATCGGGGCGCTCAATTGATCGCGACAATCATCAACAAAGTCCCCGACGATCAGTCCACTGCCCTGCACGCAGCCATCAAAACATCCAAACTGGATGCCAAAGCTCCTCTGTACTTCCTTCCCGACGAACCGTTGCTGCGCCAACCAACGGTTCGTGAGATCCAGATCGGCATCGGTGCGAAATTGGTTTCCGGCGACGAGTCATCGCTCGACCGAGAAGTCGCGATTCGCAAAGTCGCGGCGATGCAACTACCGGGATTCCTGGAACGCTTGTCCAACGCGGCACTGGTGATGACACCCGGTGACCGCAGTGACATCCTGGTCGGCTGCGTGCTGGCATGTTCGCAACCCGATGGACCTTCGCCCGCGGCCGTCGTGCTGACCGGCGGAATCCTCCCGCCGCCCTCCATCCGTCGTCTGGTCGAAAACGCCAATGCGCTGCCGATCCTGGTCGCCAATGAAGACACCTACACGGTGGCGTCCAAGGCCGCTGATGTTCGCGCCGAGATCGGTGATCATTCGCCACGGAAAATTGAATCTGCGATCGGTGTGTTCGAACGACATGTCGACACCGACTCGCTCGCCGCGCAACTGCAGGCTCCCGTGGTCCCACGAATCACGCCGATGCTGTTTGAACACTCGTTGATTCAACGGGCGAGACAACAACGCGTCAAAATCGTGTTGCCCGAAGCGACCGAGCCACGGATCCTGCAAGCCGTCGATGTGTTGCGGCGGCGCGACGTGACCGATGTGGTGCTGCTCGGCGATCCCAATCTGATTGCCGCCGCGGCAGCACGGGCTGGTGTCATGCTTCCCAACGATGGACTCGAGATCATCGATCCCGCGACCAGCCCGCTCAGAGATTCGTTCGCCAGCGAATACTATCAACTTCGAAAACACAAAGGCGTCACCACCGACATCGCCCATGATCGCATGATCGATGTCACCTACTTCGGCACGATGCTGGTGCATCGCGGCCTGGCCGGCGGTTTGGTTTCCGGTGCGATTCACACCACCGCCAACACAATCCGTCCCGCGTTTGAATTCATTCGAACACGACCCGAGGTGAACGTCGTCAGCAGCGTGTTTCTCATGTGCTTGAAAAAAGGAGTGCTCGTCTACGGTGACTGCGCCGTGATCCCCAACCCCACCGCCGAACAACTGACTGAAATCGCAATCAGCAGTGCCGAGACCGCGATCCAGTTTGGCATCGATCCGAAGATCGCCATGCTGTCCTATTCCACCGGAGAAAGCGGGCACGGCGAAGACGTCGAAAAAGTCCGCGAAGCGACAGCGATGGTTCGCAAACGACGACCTGATTTATTGGTCGAGGGCCCCCTGCAATACGACGCCGCCGTCGACCCCGACGTGGCTGCGACCAAGATGCCCGGCAACCCGGTCGCAGGCCAAGCCACAGTGCTGGTGTTCCCCGATCTGAACACCGGCAACAACCTTTACAAAGCCGTCCAGCGATCCGCCGGTGCAATCGCAATCGGGCCCGTCCTACAAGGGTTAAACAAACCCGTCAACGATCTCTCGCGAGGATGCACCGTGACCGACATCGTCAACACCGTCGCGATCACTGCCATCCAAGCCCAAACGGTGGCCTCATGAATGTTCTGGTCTTCAATGTTGGCAGCACGACGCTGAAATACGCATTCATCGATGCCGAAACCGAACAAGTCAGCGAGTCAGGGCTGGTCGATCGAATTGGACAACCCGGCGGCGACGCAATCAATCACGTGGTGGCTGCCAAGATCGCCATCGATGAGGTCGGGCTGGACAACGTTTGTGTGATCGGACACCGGATCGTGCAAGGCGGTGACCTGTTCCTGGAACCCGCACTCGTTACACCAGACGTATTGAGTCGTCTTCGCACCCTGGACACACTGGCTCCTCTGCACAACCCAGCCGCCCGCTCGGTGGTGGAAGGTTTGGTCGACATCGGGACACCCCAAGCCCTGGTCTTCGACACATCCTACTTCGCAACCCTTTCGCCGGCTGCCTATCGCTACGCCGTCCCGGAAGACTGGTATCAGAAGCATGCGGTCCGTCGTTACGGTTTTCACGGAACGTCTCACCAATACGTGACCGAAAAAGCGATCCAGTTCATCGATGGTGACGAGACGTCTCGTATCATTTCGTTGCACCTCGGAGGCGGTGCCAGTGCAACTGCATCAATCGGGGGCCGTGCCGTCGACACCTCGATGGGAATGACACCACTGGAAGGTCTGGTGATGGCAACGCGATCAGGCGACTTGGACCCAGCCATCGTGCTGCACATGACCGAACACGCTGGACTCGAACCGAGCGAGGTTCGAAACTCGCTGAATCGAAAAAGTGGTCTGCTCGGGCTGTGCGGTGACCCAGACATGCGAACGGTGCTCGACCGCCGACACACTGGCGATCCAGCCGCGACGCTCGCAATTGACATTTATGTTCGCCGAATCATCAAGACGATCGGCAGTTACATCGCCATCCTGGGCGGCTTGGATGCGTTGGTCTTCACCGCCGGAGTCGGCCAGCATTCTGCCGAGATACGCTCGCTGGTTTGCCAGTCGCTCCAGCATCTTGGAATCACATTGTCCGAAGATAAAAACGAAGTCTGCTGCGACGACCCAGCCGACATTTCGGGGCCGGACGCACGTGTTCGCACGCTGGTGGTCGATACCAACGAAGAACTGGCTATCGCGAGACTCGTCCGCAATCGAGCGACGTCATGAGCCCACTCGCCATCCTTTCATCGCGACAGAACCTTCCACTGCGGAAGCATTCCGCAACGTCCAATCCAGACTCTCAACGCATCCAATCATGGAAACTCGACGACTCGGTCGAACCGACCTTCCAACCAGTGTCCTATCAATCGGCGGACTCTACACCTCTTCTCTCGCAGGCGGTGTGGCTGAATCCAAACGCATCCTGCAACGAGCGATCGACCTGGGCGTCAACGCGCTCGACACCGCACCTGCTTATGCAGACAGCGAAGCAACCGTGGGCAAGGCGATTGCGGGAATCGATGCGCCGCTGATTGTGACGACCAAACTCGGCGGCCGCCCCCAGCCGTTCGATCCTCTGGACATCAACGGACTGCGTCATTCGGTGGATGAAAGCCTTCGACTGCTCGGTCGCGATCACATCGACATCTTGATGGTGCACGAACCCGACCGACCGCAACAGTATCCTTGGTGGTCCAGCTACGAACCTTTGGAGGGTCCGGCATTGGACCTGATGGACGAACTCAAAGCCGCTGGGAAAATTCGCTACACCGGTTTGGCGGGCACCACCGTCACCGAGTTGACATCGTTGGTCAAAAGCAATCGGTTCGACGTCGTGTTGACCGCCTTCAACTACAACGTGCTATTTCGTGAAGCGGCCGACTCGGTGATCCCTGCCGCTGTCGAAAATGACATGGGCATCGTTCTGGGGTCGGCGTACGGGCAAGGCTTCTTGACCCGCCGTGCTGACACCGAGGTCCATGCGAAACCAATTTGGTTGGCCGAAGCTCGTCAACAACAATTGCTCGCTTACTACGAACTTCTCGATCAAGCGGCCATGCCCGCGTTCGAGATGTGTCTTCGCTTCG
>NZ_JBICHO010000054.1:0-35128 GCF_043100905.1 Rhodopirellula sp. JB055
AAACACACTCAGGTTTCCAAACTCACTCACAAGAGTCGCAAAACGATTTCGTTGCAGGCGGACTTTCGCCACGTCAACACGCAAGACCTCGACGAATCGCTTTGGCAGCATGTCGACGAAACCGCGTTCCCACCGAAAGTTCGCGAAGCCTGGTTGGCCAATGGATTTCGAATCGGTTTGATCGCCACTCCCGAAGCCCTTCCCGAGACCACGGAAGACAACCTGGCCGCGAACGATGACCCGATCAATCGGTTGCTATCCACCGCTGGGGTGCTGGGCCGCAGCCCATCGGGCATGGAAACCATTCCTCTGCGTTCGTCACAACGACATGAACTTCCGGTCTCACCGGTGCTGGACGGTTCCCACGTGGTGCTGGCCCAGGAGAACGGAAAACTGACGGGACGTTCACTGGAATCGCCTCAGATGTCGCTTTCCCTCACCCCAACCTTGGGCCCCGGGCCAGGTCAAGTCACCTTGGACATCCGTCCTGAAATCCAGCACGGCTCGGTGCAACAACGCTTCATCAGCAGTGAAGCCGCGACACGCTTGGCCGCCGGACGCTCGACCTGGGAGCTGCCGGAAATGAACTTGTCGTGGGCAGCGAATCCCCATCTGACACTCCTGATTGCTCCCGTCTACCAACCTGACGAAACCGAACCCACGTTCGGTTTGGCTCGTCAAATGCTTCGTGATGCGGATCACCTTCAAGACGACCAGCACGTCATTCTGCTGCTGCGGGTCGATGACCTCCCCTCATCCTGAGCCCCTTTTCACGCCATGCAGATTGGCTCCCCGGTTTGCCTCCGCTGACGCTTGCTGGGGCCGAACTTGCCGCCCTTCCAGCGCAGGACACGGCATGAATCGCGGATGCCCCCGCGAAGGCTGCCCACCATTTGCTAAACTTCGGTTTTCGATGAGTGCTGATCGCATCTGTACCGGTGGAACTTCGTTCATGAAAGACGCTCACTTTGGCTGACACTCCCTCTCCCGATCCCGCCCCGATTGTCAACGCGCCCCCCGTCTCACCGCCCGGCGTATCGCTGTCGATGGACGAAGTCACCGTGCGGCAAGCCACTCCACTGGACGCCCAAGCCATCCACGCTTTGATGCGTCCGTTTGTTTCGCAGCACCTGCTGCTCTCTCGAACGGAAGCCGAGATCATCGAACTGACTCGCCATGGTTATGTGGCCATGGTCCAGCCACGCTGCATCGGCTTTGCGGCGATCGAGGTCTACAGCCCCAAGCTGGCCGAACTGCAATGCTTGGCCGTGCATCCAGAGGCTCAACGCTTGGGCTTGGGACGCAAACTGGTCGGTCACTGCATCGAACGAGCCCGCTCACTCGGCGTGATGGAAATTCTCGCAATCAGCTCCTCCGAAGATTTCCTCAAATCATGTGGCTTCGATTACTCGTTGCCCGACCAAAAGAAAGCCTTGTTCTGCCAACTCCGTCCTCGCAACTTCGACGACAACTGAAATGCAACCACTCGAATTTTTCAAGCAATCGATTCTGACGCCCAGTCCTTCCGGTTACGAAGAACCGATCCAAAAACTGATCGGCGAATACCTGAAACCGCACAGCGATGAAGTCTCCATCGACGTGCACGGCAACCTGACCGCTCGAGTCGGCAAAGCCGGGGCCCCGAAATTGATGTTGGCCGGTCACTGCGACCAAATC
Source organism: Rhodopirellula sp. JB055 (assembly GCF_043100905.1). NCBI lineage: Bacteria > Pseudomonadati > Planctomycetota > Planctomycetia > Pirellulales > Pirellulaceae > Rhodopirellula > Rhodopirellula sp. JB055. The sequence continues at coordinate 1,678 of NZ_JBICHO010000054.1, forward strand.
GGCATGCTGATTTCACACATCGACGATCAAGGTTTCTTGTACGCGCAAACGATCGGTGGCTGGGACCCACAACAACTGATCGGGCAATCCATGACGGTGTGGACCGACGATGGTCCGGTCTCCGCGGTCATCAGTCGCAAGCCAATTCACCTGCTGTCCCAGCAAGAACGCGGCGAGGTCGTCAAACTGGAACAAATGTGGCTGGACATCGGAGCCAAAGATGGTGACGAAGCAAAATCGAAAGTCCGCATCGGTGACTGCGTGACGTTGAACCTCGCCTACCGTGAGTTGCTAGGCGACTTGGTCAGCGGCCCCGGCATGGACAACAAAACTGGAATGTGGACGGTGATCGAAACGGCCCGTCGTTGTGCCACCGCCGATCAAGCGTTGCAGTGTGAACTGCACAGCGTCGCGACCGTGCAAGAAGAGATCGGACTGCGCGGAGCCAGAACCGCTGCTGGACGCATTCAACCCGACGTGGCGATCGCGGTGGATGTCACGCATGCATCAGACTGCCCGACGATCGACAAACAACAACAAGGCGACATCAAGATCGGTGGCGGCCCAGTGATTTTCCGTGGCCCCAACATCAACGCCAAAGTGGCCAAGCGATTGATGCAGTTGGCAGATGACAACGACATCGCCTACCAACCTGCAGCGCTCGGGCGAGCGGCTCCGAACGATTCCAACGTGCTGCAAATTTCAGGTTCCGGCGTCGCGACGGGACTGGTCGCCATCCCCAACCGCTACATGCACTCGGCGGTGGAAACGATCAGCCTCGGTGATATCGAAGCGATCGCGAAACTGCTGACGCTGTTCGCTCAGTCGTTGACACCGGAATGCGATTTCATCCCCGGTTGATCGAGCTGGGCTGAAGAAGTTGTGACGATTCGGGTGGATGGATTGCACTGAGCGAGAATGGATCCTGAGCGAGAGATATCTCACGGCGGAGACCGCCGTGCTACAGGTTGACGATCATCCCAGCCTGCAGCTCGGTGGCCCCCCACCGAGACGAGTGTCAAACGCTTCAACTTTTGTGCCGCCGTTCTAGTTCGGGAACGGTCTCAATCCAAGCAGCATCTCGGCTCGTTCGGACAGCGGTTTCTTTGCCAGTTCACAATCAGTGTGCTCGGAAAGTTGTTCACAAACAAGTTTGTAAACCGCTTGCCGATCCTGGCTGGTGTCCAGTTCAACGCACCGATCCTGGCTTTTGAAAAACTCGACCGTCGGCAACGTTTCTGATTTAAAGGTGTCGAACCTCGACTTCAGACTTTCAAGGTTGTCGTCCTGCCGGCCAGTGTACTTGGCGCGTGCCAAAACGCGTTTCTCAAGAACGTCATACGGGCATTCAAAGAACAGCATCTTAGGCAACTCTGAATCGCGGCCAAACACCTCGTACCACGCTTCCAGGTTGGACTCGGATCTCGGAAACCCGTCCAGCAAGAAATTGCGATTGCCGGTCAGTCGCGTTGTCTTTTCCATTGCATCCCGAAGCAACTTCACCACGATTGTGCTGGGGACCAAATTCCCCGCCGCGATGATCTCCTCAATGGTCGCCGCATGCGGCCCATTGGCTTCGCGTTCGGCACGCAATAAATCGCCGGTCGACAGATGAACCCAGCCCAGTTGAGACTCGGCCAACTCGCACATCGTCCCTTTTCCAGCACCAGGACCGCCGAGCACAAACACCACGTTGGGTTTGGGGCATGGCAATCGCGGATCGCAGTGATGGATCACAATCTTGGGTGCAGGTGCGACACCTTTCTTGTAGACATGCCAAGGCCGATCCGTCGGCGGCAACTCATCTTCGCAAGTGATGTCATAAGCGAGATGCCCATCCAGCCGACAAATCCTCCATGAGCGATACGTATTGGAATACGACAGCGCAGGACTTCTCGCTGATTTGCCATCCGCACGATCCCAGGCCATCTTGCCGTTCCAATAGCCTGGACTGGAAACCGTGCCTGATTCCGACTCAGCAGGCGGCGCCGTGGAGGGCACAAAGAGCCCGTCCACTTCGGGAAGCCCTGCACCGGTCACTTCGATGTAGAGGGTATTGGGAGTCAACTCGTTCGATTCAGTCATCAGGAGGAGAACCTTCTACATTCGTTGGGCGACGCGGTCAGTTTCAGGCGAGCAATAGGAATGCTCTCAGCCCAGCTTTTCGGTCATCGTTTCGCGAGCTTGCTGGAGTGCTTCAGGCAACTTGCTGGCGTCTTTGCCACCGGCTTGGGCCATGTCCGGCCGTCCACCGCCGCTGCCACCGACCACTTTGGCGGCAGCACCGACCCAGTCACCTGCTTTCAATCCGCGATCGACCAAATCTCGGCTCAATCCGCCGACCAACATGACTTTGCCGTTCATCGCCGAAGCCAACAGCACCGCGGTTGGCGTGTCGCTCTTTTTGCGAATTTGATCGATCCAACCACGCATGATGTTCGGGTTGGCGCCCGGCGTTTCGGCAACGATCAACAACGTGTCGCCCACCTGGGTTCCGTCCGCGATCAAGTCATCCGCCGAGATCTTTCCGCCCGCAGTGACTTGCTTGAGTTGCTCGACCAATTTCGATCGATCCGCCAGCAACGAATCCAATCGGCCGAGGACATCGGTGATCGCGACGTTCAAACGACGAGTCAAACCACGAACCGCGGCACGCACCGCGTTGTAGTCGCTGATGTCCGTCGTTTCCGCCTTGTCTGCCTTGGCATCAAAGACGAACTCGGCGGGATAGTCGGCGGCTTTGCCCGACGACAGTTCTTTCTTCAGCCGACGAACTTCTTCGATCAACGCAACCGTGGCCGCAGCAGCAGCCGAAGGATCGCAATTCAGTTTGCCAGCCACCTCGTTCAGCAACGCTTGAGTTTGTTCGCGATGTTCCTTGGCACGCTCGCCCGTCAATGCTTCGATTCGACGAGTTCCCGTGGAAACGCTTTCTTCGACCACGACCTCAAACGAACCGACTTGTTTGGTGTTGGTCAGGTGGGTCCCGCCACACAGTTCACGACTGAACGTTCCCATCGAAACCATGCGACATGGGTCGGGATACTTTTCACCAAACAACATCATCGCGCCGGCTTCGCGAGCATCGGCGAGCGAAACTGTATCCCAACGAATTTCATCGCCTTTCCCAACCATGCTCAGCACGTCTTGTTCGATTTTGACCAACGTCTCGTCGTCGATGGCTTTGGGGTTGGTGAAGTCAAATCGCAAGCGATCCGGTTCAACCTTGCTGCCCTGCTGCTCGGCGTGCCGTCCAACATGCGTGTGCAAAGCGTGGTGCAGAATGTGAGTCGCACTGTGGGCTCGAGCGAGTGCCGTGCGATTCTCAACGTCCACTTTTGCCGTGCACGTTTCGCCTTCGTTTATCTTGCCACGAATCACGCGACCGTGGTGGACGATCAGCGAAGCGTGTCGCTGAGTGTCGATGACTTCGAATTCAAAGTTGTCGTTGAAGATCACGCCGATGTCGCCAACTTGGCCACCCGATTCACCATAAAACGGCGAGTGATCGAGCACCAATCGCAAGACCGCGTCACCAGCTCGATCCAGATGACTGAGCAGTTGTCCGTCGTCGCCCTTGCCTTTGCCATCGCCGGTGATGATGCCTTTGACGACCGCGGTGGCTTCCGTTTGTTCGTAACCGACAAACGGAGTTTCTCGCAAAGCCTCTTTCAGCGTTTCCAGCGGCCCGGTTTGGAACAGCACACGTTGTCCGCCATCGCTCTCGTCAGCGTGTTTGTCCATCGCTTCGCGAAAACCCGACCAATCGAACGTGAAATTCTGCTCGGCAGCCAACGTTTGAACCAACTCTGGCGGCACGCCATACGTGGTCAACAAATCAGCGGCTTCGGCACCGGGAACCATCACGGATGCTTCGTCGTTCATCTCTTCGAACAAACGATGGATACGTTTCATTCCGCCATCGATCGTTGAGAAGAACGCTTTCTCTTCCGATTCAATCGCTTCGCTGACACGCTGAGTCGTTTGGCCGAGTTCTGGGTAAGCGGCTTTGGATGCATCCGCAACGGCTTCGACCAACTTGTACAAGAACGGCTCGCGAAGATTCATCTGATAGCCGTCCAGCACCGCGCGACGGATCAAGCGGCGAATGACCGACCGAGCGTCTTTGGGGCCGGGATACACGTTTTCATGAACAGCGAAAACGCTGGCTCGTGCGTGGTCGGTGATCCGACGCAAGCGTCTGCCGTTATCGCTCTCGTATTCATACTTCACGCCGCAGACTTCCGACGCCGCTTCGACGATCGGGAACAGACTGTCGATGTGGAAATTGGTTGGCACTCCCTGCAGAACGCTGGCGGTTCGTTCCAGCCCCATGCCGGTGTCAATGTTCTTGCTGGGCAGTGGATGCAGGTTGTCTGGAGGCGTGCCGACGCGATTGAACTGGGTGAACACCAAGTTCCAAATTTCGACGTCGCTGCCGTCTTCCAGTTGGTAATAGATTTCGCTGCAGGGACCGCAGACTCCGTCCGGGCCTTCGCTGGGTGCCGACGCAGGCCAGAAATTCTCGTCTTCGTCCATCCGAGTGATGCGTTGGGTTGGCAAGCCGATCTTGTCGTGCCAAATGCCGAACGCTTCGTCGTCATCTTTGTAAACGGTGACCGTCAGTCGCTCGCTGGGGATGCCCAGCCACTTCTTGTCGGTCAAAAATTCCCACGCCCAGTGGATGGCTTCTTCTTTGAAGTAATCACCGAACGAAAAATTGCCCAGCATTTCGAAGAAAGTGTGGTGGAACGCGGTCCGGCCGACGTTGTCGATGTCACCGGTCCGCAAGCATTTCTGGCAGGTGGTCGCGCGAGTGAAATCCAGCTTGACCTTTCCCAGGAAGTGGTCTTTGAATTGGTTCATCCCCGCAGGTGTGAACAAAACCGATGGATCCCAAGCCGGAACGAGCACGTCGCTGGGTTGGCGGACGCAACCTTTGGTTTCAAAGAACGCCAGATATTTTTCGCGGAGTTCGTCAGTTTTCATCGGGATGTGCGGGTGGGTTGAACAAGGGAAAGGATTGGGGAGGAAGCCATCGGGCTCGCATTCCATCGTCGGCATGATATCAGTCGATGCCCAACGGGTGACAGGTGCCGATTCTCAGCCCACAATACCTGCCGCCGAACCAAAGCGTTGCCTGCCGTCCGGCCGCGCGGAGAACGCCCCCACCGCTGACCGCCGTTTCCATTCTCTTGACGCCTCGAACAAACCACCGGATTTCGACTCCATGACTCAGCGTATTGAACGACTTGTGCAATCCATCGCCAACTCGGACCAACCGATGGACGCGATATTGATCTGCAACGAAGTCAACGTGCGATATCTCAGCGGATTCACCGGCGATAGCACTTGGTTGCTCGTCCGCCCCGACGGCCAAGCCACGTTGTTTTCCGACCGCCGCTACGAAACACAAATTGCCGACGAGTGCCCGAATCTAGAAAGCGCCATCCGTCCCCCCAGCCAAACCTTGGTGGCGTTGCTGGCAGAATATTTGGGAGATTTGTCGCTGAAAACCATCGGATTCGAAGCCGATCACGTGCAAGTTTCCACGCTTCGTCAGTGGCAGGAACAGATCGAATCGGTTCAGTGGACCGAAACCAGCAATCTCGTCGAAAAGCTGCGGTCGATTAAAGACGCTGACGAACTGGCCACGATCCGGCGAGCCATCGCGATCGCGGAGCGAAGTTTTCTCAGCGTCACCAACAAGCTGACCCCGCAGATGACGGAACGGCAAATTGCTCACGAATTAGAAGCCACCATGCGAAGCCTGGGTGCCTCCGGAGTGGCCTTTGATGTGATCGCGGGCGCGGAACCCAACGGTGCCCTGCCCCATTATCACCCACACGACCTTGCTTTGGCGGATTGCCGGACCCTGCTCATCGACTGGGGGGCCCGCGTCGACGGCTACTGCAGCGATCTGACTCGAACGCTGCATAAACCGAACATCCGATCCGCGACTGCCGATCGATTTGAAGCCGCTTATCAGGCTGTTTTGGAATCGCAAGAAGCCGCCATTTCTGCGATTCACGATGGCGTGGAAGCCATCGAAGTCGACCAAGCCGCTCGCAACGTGCTTCAAAAAGCGGGCTTGGGCGACGCGTTCAAACACGGCCTCGGACACAGTTTTGGCTTGGAAATTCACGAGGATCCACGCATGGGACCGATGTCCACTGACGTGCTCCGCGAGGGGATGGTGCTCACCGTGGAACCCGGCGTGTATTTCGAAGGCGAATTCGGAATTCGGATCGAGGATGACATCCTGGTGACCGCCGACGGATTTGAGCGTCTGAGCACCCTTCCGAAGGGTCTCGATGATTGTCGACTTGTTGTGTAAAACGATGCGAACTTATTCTTCACTCTGAATTAGCGTGAATCGGATCCCTTCTGGATTCGAAAAACATTGGACTTTGCAGGTATCGGACTTCGTATGAAATCGGAAACACCCGACGACGGGGATGTGTTTGACATCGATCGGATTCGCCAGATCGTCGAGTTGATGGAACAACACGAACTGAACGAAGTGGACCTGCAACAAGGCGATGATCGCATCAAACTGACGCGGGGCGGCACGGCGCCAGCCATGATTCCTGCCCCCGTTGCGGCAGCTCCCGTGGCAGCCGCGCCCGCTGCTCCTGCAGCCGCCTCGGCTCCCGCTGCCTCCGGTGGCGATGCCCCGGCTGACACCGCTGGCACGATCACGATCAATTCGCCGATGGTGGGCACCTTCTATTCCAAGGCCAACCCGGAATCCCCGCCGTTTGTCAAAGTCGGCGACACTGTCAGCGATGACACCGTGGTCTGCATCGTCGAAGCGATGAAGGTCTTCAACGAAATCCCAGCGGAATGCCGTGGGAAAATCGTCGAAGTGCTCGTCAGCGATCAACAACCCGTTGATTTCGGCAAACCTTTGTTCCGCGTCCAGGTGGACGGCTGATCCATGTTCGAACGTATTTTGATCGCCAACCGAGGCGAGATTGCGCTGCGTGTGATTCGCGCATGCCGTGAAATGGGCATCGAGTCGGTCGCTGTTTACAGCGAAGCTGACAAGGACTCCATGCACGTCAAATTGGCGGACCACGCGTACTGCGTCGGCACCAGCCGCAGCGCAGACAGCTACCTGAAAATCGATCGCATCATCGCCACGGCAGAAGTCGCCGGCGTCGATGCGATCCACCCCGGCTACGGCTTTTTGGCGGAAAACGCTCAATTCAACGAGCAATGCCGAAGCAGCGGCTTCGAATTCATCGGCCCTTCGCCGACGGCGATGGACAAACTGGGCGACAAGAACACCGCTCGCTCGATGGCGATCGCTCAAAACGTCCCGGTGGTTCCCGGCAGTGACGGGTTGATCGCGGACTTCGACCGAGCCATCGACACCGCCAAAGAAATCGGGTTCCCCGTGCTGATCAAAGCCACCGCCGGTGGTGGCGGCAAAGGCATGCGGGTCGCCGAGACCGAAGATGTCCTCAAGAGCCAACTTGAAGCGGCTCGCAACGAAGCCATCGCGGCCTTCGGCAACGGCGGCGTGTACCTGGAAAAATTCATCCAGCAACCGCGTCACATCGAAGTCCAAGTCATCGCGGACGCGCACGGCAACGTCTGCCACCTGTTCGAACGTGACTGCAGCGTCCAACGGCGACACCAAAAACTCGTCGAAGAAGCCCCCAGCCCCGACTTGCCCGCCGATCGCCGCGAAGCGATCTGCGACGCAGCGGTGCGAATGATCGCTGGTGCGGACTACGCTGGCGCAGGAACCGTCGAGTTCATCGTCGACAAGGACTACAACTTCTACTTCATCGAAGTCAACGCGCGGATCCAAGTCGAACACCCGGTCTCCGAAATGATCACCGGCGTCGACTTGATCCAAGAACAAATTCGCGTTGCCGCGGGACTGCCGCTGTCCTTCCGTCAAGAAGAACTGTCATGCTCGGGCCACGCGATTGAATGCCGTCTCAATGCGGAAGATCCAACGAAGAACTTCCAACCGTGTCCCGGCAAGATTGAGTCGATGTTCGTTCCCGGTGGCATGGGAGTCCGCTTCGATTCGCACGTGAAGTCGGGCTACATGGTCCCGCCCTACTACGATTCGATGATCGGCAAACTGATCGTCCATCGTCCTACGCGAGAACAAGCCATCGCGACGATGCTTCGTGCCCTGAAGGAACTGCAGGTCGAAGGGATCACCACGACCGTTGGATTCCACAACTGGATCCTGCAGAACGAAGCCTTTGTAAGCGGCACGGTGGACACCAAGTTCGTCGACCGGAACTACAAAGGCCAAACGTCCTAAGAATTTTAGCGGCAGGGCGCCAACGCCCCGGTTCCACGGCACCGGACGGCTTGCCCCGTTCCGCTCAAACTCTGCCACTCTGTCTTCCGTTGACTCCCAAGGAATAACCATGCGAGTCTTTGTGACTGGCGGCACCGGTTTGCTAGGCAACACGATCCTTCGCCAACTGTCGGGCGCCGGTCACGACTTGATCGCGTTGGTACGAGGCGAACCCGACTCGCAAGTCTTCGATGGAATCCACACACAGTTCGTTCACGGCGATCTGCAGGACAAAACCGCGATCGAAAATGCGGTGGCTGACTGCGATGCGGTCATTCACTCCGCCGACATGATCCACCTGGGTTGGAAACGCCTCGACGACAGCATGGCCGTCAACCGCGACGGCACCCAAACCATCGTCGATGCCTGCCTGCACCACGATTGCAAACTCGTTCACGTTGGCACCGTCAACACGCTCGGTATCGCGGACCGCAACGGCGTGGCGAACGAAGACACCCCGCTGGACCACGCCGGCGGGCAAATCCCGTGCAGCTACGTCCTCAGCAAACGAGCCGGAAACGAAGTCGTCCTGCAAGGTGTGAAAGATGGCATGAAAGCCGTCTTGGTTCATCCGGGGTTCATGCTCGGTCCCTGGGATTGGAAACCCAGCAGCGGGCGAATGCTGCTGGAAGTCAGCAAAGCCTGGCGTCCGCTTTCTCCCTCAGGAGGCAACAGCACCTGCGATTCCCGCGACGTGGCCGCCGCCACCATCCGCGCCACCGAAAAATTGCTCGCCAATGAAATCCCGTCCGGCCGGCAGTACATTTTGGCCGGTCACAACATGCGGTATCTCGAACTTTGGAAGGCGATGACGAAGGCAATGGGAGCCCGCCAGCCCATCATGCGAGCCGGACCAGCTCAGCGCTGGATCGCAGGCTTCGCAGGCGACATCGCCGGCAAATTGCTGCCACACGAAGCTGACTTCAACAGCGCCGCGGTGGGCATGTCGAGCCAATACCACTACTACGACAGTTCGCGAGCCCAATGCGAACTCGACTACAAAATCCGCCCCTTCGAAGAAAGCCTCACCGACGCGGCCAACTGGATCCGCCAGCACCACCAATGAGGCTCGGCACAGAATCTTTCTCAATCGCACTCACCAGGATTTTTGCCTTTTTCCAAAGTTAGGCGCAACATTTGGCTCGGACATCCGTGAGACTCTTTGAACAGTCGGTCCACCTACCTGGAACTGCGTTTTGGATTTTGATTCCACCGCCGCCGAACCAACCACTCGCGAAAGCCTGCTTTTGCGACTGCGTGATTCCAAGGATGAATTCGCCTGGGCCGAGTTCTCCGCAATCTATGAGCCAGTTATCTACCGCTTGGTCAAGCGGCGCGGCGTGCAGGACGCAGACGCTCGTGAGATTGTGCAAGAGATTCTGATGTCGGTCGCCGGTGCGATCGAGCGGTTTGACGTGACCGCCCAAGGATCCTTTCGCGGTTGGCTCAGCCGAATCACGCGAAATGCCACCATCGACCGACTGAGATCCGTTCAGTCTCGCCGCGAACTGAACGGCGGCAGCAGCATCGTCCGAATCATCGACGCCGCTGCGTCGAACGAACGAGGCATCGACAGCATTCAACAGGATGCGGAATTGTCCCACGAGTTCGATCGCGATCACCGGCAACAGTTGTTTCGCTGGGCCGCCAGCAAAGTGCGATCCCGAACGGGCGAAAAGAACTGGATCGCGTTCTGGCGAACCGCCGTGGAAGCCCAATCCATCGCAGAGGTTGCATCCGATCTGGGCATCACCGAGGGGTCGGTCTATGTCGCCAGGTGCCGAATCCTCAAACGGATTCGTGAACTTGTCCACCAACGTTTGAGTGATTGATCGCATCATGATTGCCAAACAAGACCCACACTTTGAGATGGACAAGTTGCGTGAATTGCTCGATGAGCGATTGCCGGCTCCCGAAGCGGATCGCATCGAGTATCACCTCAGCCATTGCGAACACTGCCGATCGCAATTGCGAGAAATTGCCGGCGAGCCGATGTGGTGGGACGAAACCGTCGAAGTTCTCAGCAAGAGCACGTTCATCGACCAAAGCAGCCGACCAGCACGCCCAACCCCAAACGATCCGGCCCAGCCCCAGCGATCCTTCGACGCATCGTTGGACTGGATCCGTCCGCTGCTGCAACCACTGCAGGATCGACGCGCCGGCGCCGTCGACGACACGCGTGCCATTGGCACCTTGGATCAATACACGATTTACAGCGTGGTCGGACAAGGCGGCATGGGCGTCGTGCTACGAGGCATGGACCCGGAACTGAATCGACCGGTTGCAATCAAAGTTCTGTCCCCTCATCTCGCTGGCGTTGGTGCGGCGCGGACACGCTTCATGCGAGAGGCCCAAGCTGCCGCGGCGATCGTGCACCCTGCGATTGTGCCGATCTACAGCGTCGTTCCGAGCGCTCGATTACCTTACCTGGTGATGCCCTGCATCGACGGCGGAAACCTGCAACAACGCCTGGACCGCGAAGGCCCGCTGGAACTGACCGAAGTCGTCAGGATCGGCTTGCAAATCGCCGAAGGCTTGTCAGCCGCACATAAAAACAGCGTGCTTCACCGAGACATCAAACCCGCGAATATTCTGATCGAAGAAGGCAACGGTCGCGTCTTGATCAGCGACTTTGGGCTCGCCCGAGCACTCGATGACGCCACGCTGACCAACAGCGGCATGATCGCTGGCACCCCCCAGTACATGAGCCCCGAACAAGCTCGCGGTGAATCCCTGGACGCCCGCAGCGATCTGTTCAGCTTGGGCAGCCTGCTCTACTCGCTCGCAACGGGACGACCGCCCTTCCGCGCCGAGTCCCCTCTCGGAGTCCTGCGAAAGATCACCGAGACACGCGCCAAACCCATTCAAGACATCAACGAACGAATGCCTGGTTGGTTCGACAACTTGGTCGCTCGCTTCATGGAACCTGACCTCACGCTTCGGATTGGATCCGCAGACGAGGCGGTCTCGCTGCTTCGTGAAGTCAACGCCCATGTCCGCACCCCAACTGGCAATCAACTCCCGGAATCGCTTGAAGAACGTCGCCCGCGACGTCTCCTTCGCTGGACACTTGCAACGGCCGGCCTGCTGACGATGGTTGTCGCCATCGCAACCTGGAACCACCACACGCCAGAAAACACACCCAAGGAACAGTCGCCGCCAACCGTCATCCAACATTCACGACGGTTGATCGCGATGCCACCGAGCGCTCCCGCGGCCCCCACTGCGACCACCGACGACTGGGACGCCGTTCACTTCAACGCAGAATTGAATTCGATTCAGTTCTCGCTGGAGCGACTGGCAATTCAACTCGAAGGAACTGATTCAACAATCAATCCCGACCTCACCGATGGAGATCAGAAATGAAGGATGAAGCTCAAATGAATTCGGTTCCGACTCCGGCATTTCCCAAGCGACGAAGCCGCATTTGGAAGTCTGCATTCATCGCAACATCGACGGTCCCCACAGCCGTATTCTTGGTCTGGTCCTGGACTTCCCTGCCCTCAACCTGGGCCCAAAACCGGGATTCACGATCGATGGACCAACAGCGACGCCTGAACTCTTATCCTCAACCGAACAATCTACCGTATCAGCAGTCGCGTGCGCCAATTGCAAGCGAACCGGGCCTTTCAAGTCAGGCATATCCCACCAGCGATCATCAATCTCCACCAGGATTCAGTCGCCAATCCAACACGACATTGCCGTTCAACCAACGCAATTCTCTCGCTCAAAATTATGGTTTTCGAGACGTCGAGGTACCCGTCACGGTTCATTCCAGGGACGAAGACGGAAACATCTCCATCAGCACAGAATTTCGATCGGAGCGAGTTCCCGTCCGAGTCACAGGCCGCCTGATGACCAGAGAAAATTCCAAACACAACGAACGAATCAAACAATTGGTCAATCAACTGCGTGACACACCAACCACCGAAGAAAACAACCGTGAGGTAGATGCAAAACTGTCTGATTTACGCAGCGAACTGGAACAGGAATTCAAGCGGATGCACGAGCAGCAAGGATCGGAGATTGCAGCGATTGAGAAACGCCTCCAATCGCTCAAAGAGATCCATCAGCAACGCGCTGAAAACCAAGACAAAATCATTCAGCGACGAATCGACCAATTGCTCGGCCGCAGCGATCCGCTGGACTGGAACTACACACCACCCCACACTCCATTTGCCCCGCTGTCGCCGTATTCCTCAAATCAATACGGCGGCAGCCCGATCAGCGATAACTTCCACCCAAAGTCGCCTTACGCATACCCAGAAAGCAACTCCCCTCGTTCAACCAGGCCATGGCAACCAAGCCCCAACCGGCCCCCGAGTCCTTCGCCGCAAAAACCAGCGTCCAGACCAATCCCTCCATCCTACCCCGGCAAACTCATGGAAGCCTTCGAGTCTGCACTGAAAGCAAGCGACGCAGCAGTGCTTGAGCAAGCAAACAAGGAACGACTCAACGAATACACTCGACTGCATGAAGAACGCGCGCTCCCTGCCTCCGAATTGCGAAGAGCAACACTGGACTACACATCCGCGCAAAAGCAAACCGCCCTGCTGAAGCTGCAACTTCAATCGATCCATCGCGATTTGACCCGCTATTTGAAAGCGACCGAACTGGAATTGGCCAACCTGGTCGACAAGCAAAAATCGACGCCCTCTGCCTACTCCAAGTCCGTGCAACTTGAACGCCAACGAGCCGAAGCCGCGATCACAGACGCAAAGACCACACTCGAACAGTTCGAGGCTGCGATGAAATTGATCCCCGTCGACACGGACGGGGCGGATCCATCCGATGCACCAAAGACTCCAAACGAAAGTGCGGATCAGCCAGAATCGGAACTGGATCCGGCAACCGACGCCCCCAACGCAAGCGAAGACACAACTCTGAACCTAGAAACAGAAGAAGTCGAAACGACGCCAAATGAGCCCGTTCCGAGCTTCTGAACGTCGCTTGGTTCAGGTTAAAAAACAGGCTACTCCAGGGTGATCACATCCTTGTTCACCTTCATGATCATCACGGCACGTTTGCCATCATCAGCATGAGTGGGCAATCCCGTTCGTGAGTCAGCAGCCCCGACAAGGAACCACTTTCCAACCGGGGCCCTGACGGTGGTCGCGATGCTCATCCCCGATTGTGGCTGGGTCCGGAACTCAACCTGTGCCTGGACTTCACCCGACTCCGTCGTGTTCAGAAACCGAACCTGACACTGCAATTGACCGTAGCGCGAGCCGCCGTCCACACGAGCGTCCAATCCAACCGTGACGGACGCCATCGCGCTCCCCGCAGGAACCAATCGCCCAAATCCAACCGTCGTCAACGCCTCACGGGCCGCTCCCGCGTATTCAACCCGATTTGCGTCGTCCGATTCGATCAACCACAAAGCCTGAAAAGTTACATCTTTGATCGGACCCGATGGAACGGCGACCACCTGCTGCTGCGCAACCACTTCTTGGTCGCCCATTGTGGATAACACTGCCACCGGAATTGCCGCGAGAACAAACGGAGCAAGACGTGAGCGAACGCAAGAAAGAAATCGATCGAGCATTTGAGGGAACCTTAACAAGGGGGATGTTCAATGAACAAACTTTGGACGAACGCGATCCCCCAAAGTTCCCCCCAACCTAGCTCACTCGGCGTTTCCGCTGACCTGGTTTTCCGGCTCGCCCCGCTTTCGAAACGCGATCCAACACAGGATCACCAGCGAAATCGCCAGACAAATCCCATTGAGGCTGGTGAAAACTCTCACCAAAACCTCCGGCAATTCAAACCGCAACAAGAACGTTCGCGTCGACAAGTAATTCAACGCTGGAAATGCCATCAAAGCACACAACACCCACCGCAGTTTGGGCGAAACATTTGACCAGCCATCCAGTCTCGCCATCCAAGCCCCGGCAACGGGAGCAATCATGAGCAGCGAATCGTACGACTGATGGTACAAACTGACCAACAACGCGGTCAGCAAAACGCCACCGGTCACGCCAGCAATCCCATCGTCCTCGCCACGCCGGGCTCGCACAAACAGAACCCACATCGGGACAACCAACAGCGCGGCCATCGCCAGAATGTGCGGCAGATCCCCCGGATCTTCTCCCCGCCATTTCGCGATGATGGCGAAGAGATCAAGACGTGTCCATGAATACACGGGCGACTCATCGTCCATTGAACGGTGAACTTCCTGCGTGTCGACAATCTGCTGCTTCAGGATCGAAACTCCCGCTGCGATGTCGCCGTCACCTTCGTGGTGTGCGATCCAAGCCAGCGGCAAAGCGGCGCCGGCAATGCTGAGCACAGCACCGATGATCAACGCTCGCCAATTCCCGCGAGCCAGCATCAGGAACCCAAGCGGCAGAATATAGGTTGGCTTTGCCGAGACCACCAACAACGCAAACGCCGCCCGAACAGGTCGACGATCCGCCCAAACAACGGATAAAAACGTTGCCAACACCAACTGAAAGGTGAAGTAGCCGTTGAAGAATGTGATGTGACCACCGCGACTGTAAACCATCGCCATGGCAATGCAGAGCACCGCGTCATATCGCCTTGGATACCCAGCTTCACGAGCCACCAACACCGCGATCGCAGCCAGCAGAAACAACTGCAGGATCACGTTCAACACTTCGCCAATGTGCAGCGGCAACAACGCCAGCGGCGCGTGCATCAACAGAATCACGGGCGAAAAAAATGGAATCTGCCTCGCGACTGGATACTTCGCCGCATAAGCATCGCTATACGGACTTTCCCCCGCCAACACCGCTCGAGTGGGAAAGTAGATTCCGTTGTGAAAATCACACAGCCCTTGATGCTCAGGATCAAAAGGACCAGGCGTTTGATAGTCCACAACAATGCGTGAGAACGTCGCCACCAAACCCGCCAGCAAAAGCATGGCAGCAATGATCGCGACGGTTCGATTCCCGACGGTCCAACCTTCCCGCGGGGCAGCCGACATCAGGCGGTCTGTGTTTCCATCAGAGGACGGCCGGTCATCTCAGGCGGCACTTCCAAACCCATCAAAGCCAAAACGGTCGGTGCGATGTCAGCCAGACGCCCGCCTTCGCGAAGCGGTTTGCCGACGAACTCGGGATCCACCACGATCAACGGAACCTGATAAGTCGTGTGCGCCGTATGAGGTCCGCCGGTTTCGGGATCGATCATTTGTTCGCAGTTGCCGTGATCAGCAGTCACAACCAACGATCCGCCCGCGGCCAACGTCGCGTCCACGACTCGGCCAACACAGGCATCCACCTTTTCGACCGCTTTGATCGCAGCTTCCAAAACCCCCGTGTGCCCGACCATGTCACCGTTGGCATAGTTGACGATGATCATGTCACACTTGCCCGACTTGATTTGTTCGAGCACCTTTTCCGTGATGTCCTCCGCCGACATTTCAGGCTTTTGATCGTAGGTGGAAACGTCACGCGGCGAGGGTGCCATCCCCCATTCTTCTTCTTCAAACGGATTGTCACGATAGTCGTTGAAGAAGAATGTCACGTGCGGGTACTTTTCAGTTTCCGCACAACGGAATTGGTGCAGTCCCTTGGAAGCGACGTATTCGCCGAGAATATTTGGCATCTTGGCAGGTTTCTCAAAGATCACTTTGACCGGCAAACCGGTCTCGTATCCCGTCATGGTTGCGAAATACAGATTGTCGATCTTCTCACCGCGATCAAATCCGCCACCGGGAATGTCTTTCCAAGCCGCGTCATCGAAGGTGAATGCCTTCGTGATTTCGCGAGTCCGGTCGCCACGGTAATTCATGAACAACACAGCATCGCCGGGCTGAACCGTGATGGGTGAACCGCCTTCTGGGACGATGGACGAAGCAGTGATGAACTCGTCTCCAGCACGACTGCTTTCCGTTGGATTGGCGTAATAACTTTCGATCGCGGCACTGGCGGTTGGGAAGGTTTGCCCACCCCCCTGCGTCATCAACTTATAAGCCGCTTCGACTCGTTCCCAGCGAAGGTCACGGTCCATCGCGTAGAACCGCCCGATGACCGACGCAACCACTCCGACACCCGATTCTTCACATCGCTGCACCAACTGCGAAACAAATCCCAGTCCGCCACGTGGCGACGTGTCACGGCCATCGGTGATCGCATGAATCGCGAGTTGATCGCCTTTCAAGCCATTTCGTTTCGCCAAGTCAATCACAGCCATACCGTGCTGCAAATCACTGTGCACCCGACCG
The DNA here is from genome assembly GCF_043100905.1 of Rhodopirellula sp. JB055. Classification (NCBI taxonomy): domain Bacteria; kingdom Pseudomonadati; phylum Planctomycetota; class Planctomycetia; order Pirellulales; family Pirellulaceae; genus Rhodopirellula; species Rhodopirellula sp. JB055. The sequence continues at coordinate 18,198 of NZ_JBICHO010000054.1, forward strand.
TCGGACATCAGCCCCAACAAATGCAATCGCCCGCCGTTCTTCTTGACGTGCTCGATGGCGCCCACGACGACCGGATTGCTGAAGAACGACTCGTCACGAATCGCACGCGTGATTCGCATCACTTCCTGATCGACAATCCGTCCTGCACCAATGTTTTGGTGACCAACTTCGCTGTTCCCCATCACTCCGTCAGGCAACCCAACGTCTTCCCCCGACGTGTGAATCAAAACACTGGGGTATTCCTTTGTCAGCTTGTCATCGACCGGCGTGTTGGCCAAATGAACAGCGTTGCAGTCATTCCATTTGGGGTCCGGGTTTTGTCCCCAACCATCACGGACGATCAAAACGACAGGGCGACGACGAGTGGCAGTCATAGAAGTAAAAACCAAAGAATGTGCGAAACAGGAACGCCCCTGACCGCGAGTTCACGCTAAGAATCGACACCCGTTGCCGGTGCTCCCAACACAGTGAACCCAACCCGAGGCAGCAACCCGATACGGTTAGAAATGAATATGGTCAAAGCGACAAAAGCCATTCCGACTTTGGTCGAACTCCGACTATTGCTGAACATCGTGCAGACCAAAACTTTTGACAGGTTCCGCTCTTCCGTCACCGATGAGACGCCATTCCGATGAGATCGCCTCAACCGTCAACGTTGGCGGAACCGGTGACTTTATCGCTGTACATCGCCAACTTGCCGAGCACTTGATGGATGGCATTCGAGGAGACCTTGCTTGCCTCCAATGCATCCGCCAAGTGACCACAAAACGCGGAGAAATGAGCTCGCGTGATCCCGCGCCCGGCATGAACCCTGGTCAGGTCCGCACCGGTGTACTCAATGTCCCCCGAAGTGATTGAGGCGATGAACTCGGTTTGCATCCGAGCCAATTTCTCAATCGGAACTCCCTCAAAAAAATGAGTCAACTCTGGGTCCGCAAGCACGCGAAAATACATCTCGTCGACGACGCGACGAAGTCCGTCCGTGCCGCCGAGCTGGTCTAACAAGTCGGCTTCAGGTTCACTCATAATGGAAGTTCTCCCGTTGGATCACATAGGGGTCGGTTCGTAAGGAATGTCTTCGATCAAATCCATCGGCAAAGGAGCTACCGTCATGCCGGCTTCCTTGCAAATGCCATCGATCGCTTCTTGGGCTTTTTGAACCAAGAATTCGCGGGTCTGGCCTTTGTATTGCGAAGTCGATGCGGTGGGGCTCATCGGACCACTGAAATTGGTTTCGTTCAGGTGACTGACAACCTTCACGTGGTCCAACGTCACGCCGTTGAGTTCAGGAAGCAAACGGTCGGTCGATTTCACGGTTGCCAAGTCAGCTTCGGCAGGAACCGAACCCAAACGCAACGCCACAATCTTTTCGCCGGAAATTTCGCTGAGCTGGTCCATGGCACCATCGCCAACAACCCAGTCCCAAGTGTCGATCACGTAGCCAACGTTTTCGTTTGGCACGGCGTCAACCAACGCACGGAAGGTTTCCACGTTGTTGACGAAAGTGAACTCCTTGCCTTCCAGCAACTCCGCACCGGCACGGAAACCAACGCCCAATTTGATTTCACGCTGTCCCAAAACGTCTGCGATTTGGCCCAATCGGTTGCGTTGAACGTCGAAGAACTCATTGAACGGCAAACGGTTCGTTGCAGCAGGAACGCGAATCAATGCACGCTCTGCACCAAGTTGCTGGGCGATTTCGCCGAGCGGGTGCAATTGAGCCACCGCCGCGGTGAACGTTTCATCGTCGGAATCCAAATCAATCGCCAAATGGAACGAACCGATCTTGATGTCCGATGCTTTGAGATACTTCGACGCATCTTCGAACGAGGTCCGTTGCGACCGACGCAGCATGTCATGCATGTCGACGTCCATGCCACGGAAGGCATAGGTCAAAGCCAATTCGATCAACTCGCTCTGACGACCGTTGATGCCAAGCGCCGAAGGACAGAAGTTTTTAAACATGGAGATTCCTTGATTGATTTTAGATGAATTGTTTGGGGTGGTTGAACGGTTCAGATAGCAGCGTGATGACCAGCACCACGCTCACCATCAGCGACGACGCCCTCGAGAGCTGCCACCGCCAGATTGCCCGCGGCCTCCACGCGAAGGCTGGCTTTTGCGACCCTTCAAATTGCTATCCACAATTTGATTGACGATTTCGTCCCACGTTGGAACGTCCGGATCCTTCTTGCGAGAATCCTTGCGTTCTCCACGACGTCCCCGAGACGCAGATCGCTCGCCGTCACGTCCAGACCCGCTGGAACGCTCCGAACCGCTCGATCGTTCTGAACCGCCGTCACGCCCGGAACCGCCCGAACGCTCTCGGTCGTTGTCCCGGTCGCGTTTGCGACCACCGCGAGATCGCGAACGACCTCGGGACCGAACCTCTTTGTCGCCATCCGATTCTTCGCGTTCCAACTCAACGGAATCGTCATCGTCGGCAAAAGCGAATCGTGGAAGCTCGTCGTCAAACGAGTCGTCATCCTTTTCGGATTCCGAGCTGCGACCACTGCGAGCCTTCACGTCAGACGATTCACGTTCTTCACGACCGCGCCCACCACGACGACGGCCTCCGCGACGCGAACGTCGGCGGCCTGCACGTGGTTCGTCGTCATCCGAACCTTCTTTCGATCGTTTTGGATCGCGATCCGCAACCGGCTCATCCACCGAGCCATCGTCGACAAACAAATCCGATGCGAAGGAATCGTCATCGGATTCCAGATCCGAATCATCCCAGGCTTTCTTGCGGCCTTCATCGCGTCCACCGGATCGTCCCCGGTCGCTGCGTTCCGCTCGCGATGGTTCCGATTTAAAACGCTCTTCCGATCCTCGATCTAAATCGGCGCGCTCACCACGACGTCCACCGCGGCGCCGGCGACGGCCACGAGTTTCTGATGCTTCGGAATCAGATTCTTCACGTTCACCGCGTGAAGGCTTCGAACGAGCCTCCACCACGACGTCCGCATCCGACATTTTCTGACGTTGACCGCGACGGCCTCCACGACCACCAGCAGGTTTTGAGTCAGTCGATTCGTCCTGCGAATCATCCGCGCCACGGCCTCGGCGACTGCGTCCCCCGCGACCGCGACCATTCCGTTCACGGCCTGATTTTGCTGCGGCAGCAGACTCGTCGTTGTCGACCGACTCCGCGTCCCAGCTTTCAATTTCCACCGTGTCAGCTGCCACGAGATCAGACTCGTCATCCAACACTTCAAGTTCCGCATCTTCGACGACGTCAGAATCGTCGTCCCCAAGCAATCCGCTCGCGAATCCACTTTGGCTGCCGCGTTTCCGTGGTGGCTCGCCCAAATCAGGGCCACCACGATGCTTGCGATCGCGTTTCGCGGCGGGCGATTTTTCGCCGCCTGATTTCAGTTGCGTTTCTCGCTTCGTGATTTTGCTTTCTGCAGCACCAAAGCCCGCAGCAGAATCCTCTGGTTCCGCCGCATCCTCGTCCTCGGCCGGAACGCCAAAACCGGGCAACTTTGGCGGCGGCTTCACAGCGGCCAAGGCCTGCAAAACATCATCCGCACCTTCATCGGCGTCTGCAAATGCAGACGCTTTCTGCGGCGAAGATTCCTTTTCCTCTGGAGGAGCGGCGGCTTCAGCTTCTTCTTTCGACTCGCAAGTTTCCTCAGCCGCCTCAGGTTCAGCAGCCGGTTTTTCGGGTTCGGACTTGGCTGCGGGGCGATCCGGCGGCTTGGGGGTCCCCAACAAACTTGCGAGGATATTCCAATTGTCTGGCATGTGGTTTCCAATGCGACGCCAACCAACGATCCAAACAGGCCAAATAACACGGGCCCAGAATGCGTTCGCTATGCGTCGACAAAAAGTGTGCAATGATCTGAACTGGCTTCAATCGCGGCTTGGACTCTGCCTGCGTGCAGGAAACCGGTTCGTGGGCCGACCGACATCGATTGATCGGGCCTCGCTCCCCGTCGCTGACACCCTCTTCTCTACAAGAGTGTCCCTCTAGTACCCGAATTTTTTCGAGTGATTTTGTGATGGGGTCGGCGAGGCATCGCGACGTGCGCGGCATCAATGGACGATCCGTCGGATTGTCAAGCCGCTAGGTATAACCTTCGGATGATTTTCGCCCAAGGGCGAATCAACGTCCCCAGCTCGATTTCGAGTGTTTCGGACCGAAATCCGAGCTCCAACGAATCAAAAAAAGCTCCTTGCAGCGTCTGGCACCGCCGAAACAACGCCGCCAAACACTCAAGCCGCTGGCCCCGCGGGCTCGTGGCAACTGGCACAATGAAGCGTCCCCAGCCCCCAGGCGATGTCAAAACAGTCCACCCCGACCACCTCCACCCCCGAACACAGCTCACGCAATAGAGCCAACGCCCGCTCATCACACTCGGGCGATCGGAACGTGGGCACCAGCATCCGCTCGGCCCCCAAACGCAAAAAATTGCAGTAGCTCTGAGGCACCGCCGCACCATCCAATTCGCGAGGCGGCGGTGTCGGCAAACGATGAACCGTCACACCGGGCTCGGTTTGCCGCGACCACAGCCGCAGCTTGCGATAATTCGCCTCCAAGCCCGCAAAACTGGGATCTTCGTCCGAACCAGCGAACGCACAAACAACATTCCTGGGGTCCAAAAACCTCGCGATCTGGTCGATGTGCCCATCCGTGTCATCCCCGGCTGGAGCTCCCCCGTCGACCCACACGATCTCGTGAATCCCGAGAAAATGGTTTAATTGCTGGGAAATCCGCTCTTTGGACAACCCTGGATTGCGTGCCGGATCCAGCAAGCAGCCCGGATTGACCATCAAACGCCCTGCCCCATCGGTTTCCAGAGCACCACCCTCCAAGGTCAATGCACCATCCAATCGCGGCAGCCCGGCCCACTTCGCCATTTTCGCTCCTGCGGCGGCGTCCGCGTCAAACGGTTCGCACTTGCCGCCCCAGGCGTTGAAATGCCAATGGACGGCTACTTTCCGTCCATCCTGAGCGATGACATAAGTGGGGCCGTAGTCTCGAACCCAGCAATCATTGGTGGGGATATCGACGATCTGCAAAATATCGCTCTCGGCCAATCCCGACTCGCGCAGACGAAGACGACAATCTTCGGCAACCGCCCCGGTTGCCAGGATCCGGACCGGGGTTGATTGCAGAATCGCGCGAACAAACTGAGCAAAAGCAGAAGGAACGGGCTCAAAATGGCCCGGCCAAGTGTCACGATTGTGCGGCCAAGCCAGCCAAACCGCTCCGCATGGCTCCCACTCGGCGGGAAAGCGATAGCGGACCGGCGCCGACGCACCGGCAGCAGACGGAGACCCCGGCACATTCACTCACGACAGCCTTATTCGACCTTGATTTCTTCCTTGACCTTCTGAACGAAGTGAGGCGACTTGCCCCCTTTGCTCAGTTCTTCCGAACGCTTGAGGGCCTCGTCCTTTTGATCAAATTCGAAAACGGCGACCCGCTTCAAATTCTGACTAAAAACGCCCCAATAAAGACGCAAGCGAACATCGGCGGCTGCCTTTTTGGTTTTTCGGCTGGACGCTTTTTTCCGCTTGGCCTCAGCGGCCAACTTTTCAGCGGCTTCTGCTTCGGCAGCTTTTTCCTGACGGCTGATGACCTTTCGAGCCATAAATCAAAGCTGTGGGGGTTGGAGGATGGACAATCAAAAACCTGTGGACGAACCGCGAAGCGTATCCATTCGCAGGCGTTTTGTCACGGGGCCAGGCCCTAAAGCTGCGAGCAATGTTGAAAATTGCCCAAAAGGATCGCTGTTCGCCTGCGTCAAAGTCGGCTACGCTTGGCTTTGTGGACGACCGGCCCGACAAGGCTAACATTCGCTTTTCAGGTTCAGTCGCACGAAATCTTAAATAATAAACAGCAAGAGGTTGAGCATGCAGGTGAACGTTTCCGCCCGTCACGGGGCATTGCAACCCGGCGACCAAGCATTGGTCGAAGAAAAGGCCCTCAAACTGCGACGTCTTTACGATCGAGTGAATGCGATCGACGTCACCATCGACCTCGAAAATCTCGACAAACCTCACGTCGAATTTCGAATTTCTGTCGAGCACTCGGACGACTTGATCGCGCACGCCGAGGCGACCACCGTCATCGCCGCCTTGGACGCAGCCATTCCGAAGGCAGAACAGCAATTGCGGAAGCTGAAAGAAAAAAAGACCGAACATCGCGCCACCGCCCACAAACACATCGAAAGCGTCGACACCAACGACGAATGAGCCCTCGGCCCGTCCTCGTTGCGAATCCGTGCCGGCATTTCACCTAAACGCTTCCATTCATTCGCATTTCAGACAATTTGTCCCATGAAGTTCTCCGACTTTGTAAAAACCGGTGCCATCCGCGCCGAATTGACCGCCACAACCAAAGAAGCGGTGATCGACGAACTGGTCCAATCCCTTCTTGATGCTGGCGAAATCTCCGCTGATCAACGCGACGATATCGTTGCCGCCATCATGAAGCGAGAAGAACTCGGCAGCACCGGCATTGGCCGAGGTGTCGCCGTCCCTCACACCAAACACCCCAGCGTCCAACAACTCGTTGGCACCGTCGGTGTCAGCGAACAAGGCGTCGATTTCGACTCGCTCGACGGCGAACGCGTTCAACTGTTCTTCCTCTTGATCAGCCCGCCTGAACGTCCCGGCGACCACTTGCGTGCCCTCGAGAACATTTCACGACAATTGCGTGATGAATCGTTCTGCCGCTTCCTCAAACAGAGCAAGACCGCAGACGACATTCAACAATTGCTGCAAGAAGCCGACGACAATCAGTTTGCCGCCGGTTAAACGTTTTCCTGCTGAACCAATCCTTCAACATGAACGAATACCGAGGCAACCTGTCCCGGCCAGCTCCGTCTGTGAGCGGCCCTGTGCTTGATGCTCCTGTTCCATTTGTTGATTCCACTGTCACCCGCCCGGCGGTGATCGCATGAGTGCCCCCTTACACGAGCGTTCTGTTCGTGTCCTCAATCGCCAAGGTTTGCATGCCCGACCAGCAGATTTGCTGGTTCGCTGCGCATCGGAATTCCAGTCTCAGATCTTCCTGCAAAAGGGATCTGAAAAAGTGGACTGCCGTAGCATCCTGTCTCTGTTGACACTCGGAGCCACCGAGGGAACCGATCTCACGGTTTCCGCCCAAGGTCAAGACGCCGAACAAGCCCTCGAAGCCGTTGGTCAACTGTTCGACCGCGGTTTCCATGAACTCGATGAGAATCCTGGCTCACCAGCCTGCTCGGCCGGTGAGACCAGCGATTCTCCTGATCAATCACCCTCGTAAAAGAGATCCAAATGTCGTTTTTCCCGATCCTTTTTTCCCGTTGCCCGGTGGTGCCGGTTCGCGTTTAGAACGCTTTCCAACCCAACAACCAAACAATCATCCGCCTCGAATTAGCCTGGCGAAACCGCTCATCACTCGTCCAAGCTCGACGACTGCGATGCTCCGTTTCGAACTCGCTTCTCCCCAGACCACCCACCCGAATCGGTGACCTGAGAACCGTCGCGGCCTACGTGATTCTCGCATCCCTGCGACCCCTGCGGGTGTCCACGACACCTTCCACTGGGGTAGGCATGGCGCAAATGAGTTGGCAAGCTTGGTGGATGCTCCGCAGAAACCACCCTTTAAACGCACAAGAAGAATTCAATCGGATCGAGTCTTTCGGCATCGAAGCATGATGCTTGAATTGCAAGGCATTCCCGTCTCACCGGGTGTCGCCATCGGCCCAGCCCTGGTGCTGGACGCCGATGGATACCGCATCCCGCGTTGCATCGTCCCGGCGTCTGACGTCGAGGATGAGTTCGCGCGTCTGCACACCGCCGTGGACCTAGTTAGCGCCCATTTGGAACACAGCCGACTGGAAACCACGGCCACCGCAGGACGCTCCACCGGCGACATTTTTGCAGCCCAACTGCAAATGCTGCACGACCCGCGACTGCACTCGGAACTGCAACGTCGAATCGGCGAAGACCGACAATCAGCCGCCTTTGCCGTCAGCGGTGTGCTGCACAACTATGCCTCCGCCCTTCGCCGCCTCGACAACCCGTTGCTGGCCGACCGGGCTCAAGACGTGTTGGATATCGAGCGTCAATTGCTGATGCAACTCGGCGCGGTCACCCGCCAACCGCTTTCGGATTTGAGCGAGCCGGTCATTGTGCTTTCGCACATGCTCACGCCCAGTGAAACGGCCAATCTGGATCGCAGATACGTCAAGGGTTTCTGCACCGAGACAGGCGGCCCCGGCGGCCACACCGCAATCGTCGCGAAAGGCCTAGAAATCCCGGCCGTTGTCGGCATCGGAGACTTCTTGCACCAAATCGCTGGCTCCAACTGCGTGATTGTCGACGGCGACCGCGGCAAACTGATCGTCGATCCCGACGAAGAGGTCCTGGAAAATTACCTTCAGCGAGCCGAATACCGCCGCTCGCTCGCGGTGCGACTGGCAGAACTCAGCCAACTGCCCGCCGAAACCACCGACGGTATTCGCATTCAACTCAATGCGAACATCGAGTTCCCTCACGAAACTGCCGCCTGCTTGGAACGCGGTGCCGACGGAATCGGGCTGTACCGCACCGAGTTCTTGTACCTCTCTTCCGACGACGAACCGTCCGAAGAAGATCACTACCAAGCCTACTCCGAAGTCGTTCAAAAGATGGACGGCCGCCCGGTTGTCATCCGAACCCTCGACCTGGGTGCCGACAAAATGGGCCGTGGCAACATGGCTCATCGTGAAAACAACCCGTTCCTCGGATTGCGAAGCATCCGCTTGTCTCTTCGCAACCTCGACGTGTTCCGGCCACAGCTTCGAGCTGTCCTGCGAGCCGCTGTTCACGGCGACGTTCGCGTGATGTTCCCACTGATCACCACGATCAACGAACTTCGACAGGCCCGCATGCTGCTGAACGTCGTCGCAGAAGACTTGCAAGAATCTGGCCTGCCGTACCGCAGCGACCTGCCCGTCGGAATGATGGTCGAAGTCCCCGCCGCGGTGATGATGCTGGAACACTTCGCTAGCGAAGTCGATTTCTTCAGCATCGGCACCAACGACTGGGCCCAGTACACCCTGGCCGTCGACCGCAGCAATGAATACGTCGCGGACCTTTATAAATCCAGCGACCCTGCCGTGCTGCGACTGATTCAGCACAGCATCGATGTGGCTGCCAAAAACCAAACACCAGTCAGTGTCTGTGGTGAGATGAGCAGCAACCCGGGCCGCGCGTTGCTGTTGCTGGGAATGGGAGTTCGCAACCTCAGCGTTCCGCCTTCCGCTTTGCCACGCGTCAAAAAAGTCATCCGCAATGTCTCGATCGAGCAGTGCCAAATGATCGCCGAACGCGTGATGAAACTGGAAGCCGCTCGCGACGTCGACCTCTACCTGCTGGATCGACTGGCCGACCTGGCTCCCGAATTGGTGATGCAATGAGAACGCGGCCTTCTCGGCAATCGCCCAACTTGCACCCGGCTGATCAACTGCGGATTCGCTATCGAGTCCGCTTTGCCAAAACCGGTTTGTTGCGATGGATCAGCCACCGCGACTTGGCCCTTTTGTTTGAACGTGTCGCACGGCGAGTCGCGCTGCCCCTGTCGATGACAGAAGGTTTTCACCCCACGCCGCGAATTGCCTTTCCATCCGCACTGCCGCTGGGAATCGAGAGCCTCGACGAAGTCGCCGAGATCGATCTTTGCGAAGATCTCGACGCGGATGAATTGCTGCAACGTTTGCGTGGCGACGAACAACCCGGCCTCACCATCCACTCGGTCGAAAAGATCCCGGAAGGCGTGAAAAAAGCACGCATCAAGGCCACCGAGTACACCGTGTCGTTCCCGGATGACTGGGACGAATCCAAACGCGACCAAATCCAACAAAACATCGCCAACCTGCAAAACAAAGAATCCGTTTCGGTCGAGCGAAAAGGCAAGACTGTCACGGCGATCGTGAAGGAACACCTGCCCACGATCGAACTGCAAGACAACCAACTGTTTGCTCGCATGGTCCTCGCCGAAGGAGCGTCCCTGAAAATGCAGGACGTGCTCGACCTGCTGGACCTGAGCGACTGGCCCGAACGCGGCGCGACGATCGTTCGCACCGGCGTTGAACTCCAAGGGCAGAACCCGAATTAAACGCTCCTGAGTCAGGAGCAACCACATACTTTCGTAACGTCGGCGTCCATGTGACCGTCCTTGTTGGCAATCGCATCAAGCCGGCTTAACACAGAAGAAGAGGTGACTTAGATGAAACGTGAAATGCTGATCAACGTGCTTCAGCCCGAAGAAAGCCGTATCGCGGTGGTCGAGAACAATCGACTGGAAGAGCTGTACGTCGAACGGAAGAGCGTTGAGAACTACTCCGGCAACATTTACCGCGGCAAGATCGTCAATCTCGAACCCAGCATCCAAGCGGCATTTGTCGACTTTGGTGTGGGCCGTAATGGCTTTTTGCACATTAGCGACATTGAGCCGAAATACTTCCGCCAAGGCGGTTACGATCCCGAAGAAATCATGCGGGAATCAGACGAGATGGCCGAAGCCGCCGCCCAACGCAATCGCGAATCGGGACGCGGCAGCACACGAGTCTTCAAAGGCGGACGCCCTCGTAACAAACCACCGATCCAAGAAATCTTCAAACGTGGCGACGAAGTCCTGGTGCAGGTCATCAAGGAAGGCATCGGCAACAAAGGCCCGACGCTCAGCACCTACATCTCGATCCCCGGTCGCTACCTCGTGCTCATGCCAGCGCTCTCGCGTGTGGGCGTCAGCCGTAAAATTGAAGACGAAGACGATCGCAAGCGATTGAAAAAATGCTTGCTGTCACTCAACCCGCCCAAGGGCCTCGGCTTCATCGTCCGCACCGCTGGCGCTGGGCGCAGCGAAGACGAACTTCAACGCGACATGGATTACCTGCTGCGTCTGTGGAAAGCGATTGTTCGCCGAGTCGAAAACACCACGGAACCCGGTGAAATCTACGAAGAAAGCGATCTGATCATTCGCACCATTCGCGATATCTACAGCGACGACATCGATCACATCCTGATCGACCAAAAGGAATCCTACGAAAAGGCTCGCGACTTCTTGAAAATGGTCATGCCGCGGGTTGTCGATCGCTTGAAATACTACGACGGCCCCGGCCCTCTTTTCCACAAGTACAACCTGGAAGAGGAGATCGTCAAAATCAACCAACGCCAAGTTGCTCTGCCCGACGGTGGCTCGATCGTGATCGACCCGACGGAAGCCCTCGTCGCCATCGACGTCAACAGCGGCAACTTCCGTGGCAACGCTTCAGCGGAAGAAAATGCATTCCGCCTGAACATCGCTGCGGCCAAAGAAATCGCTCGCCAACTTCGCCTCCGCGACTTGGGCGGCGTGATCGTGAACGACTTCATCGACATGCGAAAAGAAAGCTATCGTCGCAAAGTCGAACGCGTTCTTCGCGATGCAATGGCCAACGACCGCGCTCGTACCAAGATCCTTCGAACCAGCCCGTTTGGTTTGATTGAAATGACTCGTCAACGAATTCGTCCCAGCCTGAAACGCAGCATCTACAAGGACTGCCCTTGCTGCGAAGGACGCGGTTTGGTCAAGACTCCGGAAAGCATGTCCATCGAAGTCGTCCGCATGCTGGCACTAGCGGTCAAGAACAAACACATCGTTCGCGTCACCGTTCGCGTCAACGACGAAGTCTCCGCCTTCTTGAACAACAAGAAACGTCGCACCGTCAGTGAGATGGAAGAATCCGGTAACATGACCGTTCAAATCCTCGGAAGCGAAGGACTGTTCCCGGAACACCTGGAAGTGGATTGCCGTGACGAGCACGGCGAACGCGTCGAAATCGACTCCTGATCCCAATGCAAATTGATGTCTCCACAACCCAATCACGAACTTGTTTTGTGATTGGGTTTTTGTCGCTGGTGCTGACCGTCTGCCTCGGTTCGTACAACACAGCGACGGCTGATTCCCGCCCCAACATTCTGTTCGTCCTGTGCGATGACCATCGTTTCGATTGCCTGGGCGTTGCGGGTCACCCTTTTTTAGAGACGCCCCATCTCGATGCGATGGCTCGCGATGGCGCGATGCTCCGCCGAGCCTATGTGACAACCTCACTGTGCTCTCCCAGTCGCGCTTCGATCCTGACGGGCCAGTACGCTCATAATCACCGCGTCGTCGACAACTACCACGCAGTCGATCCCAACCTGGTCTTCTTTCCTCAATCCTTGCAAGAAGCTGGCTACCAAACCGCCTTCATCGGCAAGTGGCACATGGGTGGCGATATCGATGACCCTCAACGCGGCTTTGACCACTGGGTCTCGTTTCGAGGGCAAGGCACCTACTGGCCCGACGGCCATGGGACGACGCGTGAAGTCCCGCAAACCACCTACGACGGATTCAACGTCAACGGAAAACGCGTGCCGCAACGCGGCTACATCACCGACGAATTGACGGACTACTCACTGGATTGGCTGAACAAACGCGATCCGGACAAGCCGTTCTTTTTGTACGTCAGCCATAAAGCCGTGCATGCGGACTTCGTTCCCGCTGACCGGCACCGTGGTCGCTACGATAACGAAACGCTGCCAATTGAGATCCCGACCACCGAAGCAATGGAAACCGGGAACAAACCCATGTGGGTTCGCAATCAACGCAACAGTCGTCATGGCGTTGACTTTGGTTACAACCTGCCAGGATTCAGCCCCGAGGTTTACTACCGTCGCTATTGCGAATCCCTGCTGGCGGTGGATGAATCGGTTGGCCGACTGCGAGAATTCCTGAAGCAACAAGAGCTCGCTGAGAACACCATCGTCGTCTACATGGGCGACAACGGCTTTCAATTCGGCGACCACGGACTGATCGACAAACGCACCGCGTATGAAGCCAGCGCCAAAGTGCCCCTGTTGGTCGTCGCCCCTGGCAAAGTCCCCGCGGGCGTCCCGTTCGATGGCTTGGTCGGCAACATCGACATCGCCCCCACACTTCTGGAAGCCGCCCAAGCCCCCAAATTGAACAACATCAATGGGCAAAGTGTTTGGCAGGCTCTCTGTTCGGGTGACGCATCGGCTCTGAAAGACCGCACGCTGCTTTACGAGTACTACTGGGAACGCAACTACCCGCACACACCGACGTTGCATGCCATCATCGGCGGCCGCTTCAAATACATCCGCTGCCACGGATTGTGGGACCGCGACGAACTCTATGACCTCGAATCCGACCCCGCAGAAATGCGAAACCTCATCCATGATTCGAGTTATGCTAAACACGTCGAATCGTTGAACCAGCAACTGTGGCACCTGCTGAAAAACAGCACTGGCATGGAGATGCCTTTGCTGGAAGATCACGGCCCACGGTTCCCGCTTCGCGATCCGAACCAGTCTCCCCAAGCCACTTTTCCGAAGCAATATTTTTCGGAGCAGTGACTCCCACCTCTCTCTAGCCCCACCCAATATGAACGTTCCCCACCGTTTGCTGCTGGCGTTGCCGGCCATTTGTTTCGCGTTTCTGTTCCGGGCCCCAGCATCCGCGGAAGACGCCCCACTCAACGTGGTCGTCATCCTCAGTGACGACCAAGCCTGGACCGATTACTCGTTCATGGGGCATCCCCAGATCGAGACCCCCAACCTGGACCGCTTGGCCAAGGAAAGTCTCACGTTCACACGTGGGTATTCGCCGGTCAGCCTGTGCCGTCCATCGCTTGCCACCATCGTCAGCGGCCTCTACCCGCACCAACATGGAATTGTTGGAAATGACCCACCATGGGCGGGGATGCAAGACGGCCAGCGTCGACCGGCGCACAACCAACCGGCTTACGTCCAAAACCGGATGGATTACCTGCAGCATGTGGACCAATTGGATTGTCACCCGGAACTGCTCGCTCCTCACGGCTATCGCAGCCTGCAAACCGGCAAGTGGTGGGAAGGCAAACCCGCGCGTGCAGGCTTCACCGACGCGATGACCCATGGTGACTTCACCCGTGATGGTCGCCACGGCGATGTCGGGCTGAAGATCGGCCGAGAAGGGATGCAAGTCATCGATGACTTCCTGACTGACACACAACAGAAAAAACAACCGTTTTATCTCTGGTACGCCCCCTTCTTGCCGCACACGCCACACAATCCACCAGAACGTTTGCTGGCGAAATACCGCGACAAAACCGACTCGCTGCCGATGGCCAAGTACTGGGCCATGTGCGAGTGGTTCGACGAAACCTGCGGGGAACTGCTTGGCCTGCTCGACAAACATTCGCTCGCTGAAAACACGCTCGTCGTCTATGTCACCGACAACGGCTGGATCAACCAAACCACCGCCAGCCGCTACGCCCCTCGCAGCAAACGCAGTCCCAACGAAGGCGGAACTCGCACGCCGATCATGTACCGTTTGCCCGGTGTGATCGAACCGCGAATGGACACCACGCACCTAGCATCCACGATCGACGTCGTCCCGACGGTCCAGCACCTGCTCGGGTTCGAAGTTCCTGATAACTTGCCCGGGATCAATGTTCTCGATCCCGATGAACTGGAACTGCGTGATGCAATCTATGGAGAGATCTTCGAACACGACATCCAGTCGATGGACGATCCATCTTCAAGTTTGCGATATCGCTGGGTCATTCAAGGCGATTACAAGCTGATTGATCCTTCCAATCGCATGACAGGCCAGTCGCCTGAACTCTACAATGTCGTGAAGGACCCGCACGAGAACCAGAACTTGGCGGATCAAAAGCCCGAAACGGTTGAAGCCCTGCAATCCTTGCTGGATGAATGGTATTCACCGGACTCGGCATGATCGTGGATGTCACTTGATCCTCCTCACTGCATGGGCGAGCCTCGTTGACCACGACATGATTCTCACTCGGTCTTGAAAGACGAATTCGATGAAAGTTGGCAGTGGCGGTGGCTTCCGAGCCATTTGGTACACGTTCAAAAAAGGGCGTGAGACCGGCAGTGTTTGGAAGCTCTACCAAGCCATGCGGACTCGAAACTCTTGCAAGACCTGTGCGGTCGGCATGGGTGGCCAAAAAGGCGGCATGGTCAACGAGACGGGCTCTTTCCCCGAGGTCTGCAAAAAAAGTTTGCAGGCCATGGTCGCGGACATGCAGCCCGGTATTGAACCGCCGTTCTGGAAGAAAACCTCGGTCGAACAACTCGCGGCAATGACACCACGCGAGCTGGAACATCTCGGCCGGCTGATCCACCCAGTTCGCTACCGGCAAGGTGACTCACACTACGAAACGATCACCTGGGAAGAAGCCTTCGACACCATCGTCGGCAAACTCGCCTCGCTCTCACCCGAAGAAACGTTCTGGTACTTCAGCGGACGCGGCAGCAACGAAGCGGGTTTCCTGTTGCAGTTGCTCGCTCGCGTGTACGGCACCAACAACGTCAACAACTGCAGCTTCTATTGTCACCAAGCCAGCGGTGTTGGGCTGCAAAGCAGTGTTGGCAGTGGCACGGCAACCATTCAGCTCGAAGACCTCGAAAAATCCGACTGCGTGTTCCTGATTGGCGGCAACCCAGCCAGCAATCACCCGCGACTGATGACCAGCCTGATGCACGTTCGGCGTCGCGGTGGCAAAGTCATCGTCATCAACCCGGTCGAAGAAACAGGGCTGGTCAAATTCCGAATCCCCAGCGATCCAATTTCGTTGCTCAAGGGAACCAAGGTCGCGACGCACTACGTCAAACCACACATTGGTGGTGACTTAGCGTTGCTGTGGGGCATCGCGAAATCACTGCAAGAAACCAACCAAATCGACCTGCCGTTTCTACAGCAACACTGCAACGGGCACGAGGAATACCTCGCCGCACTGCAAGCTTTTGAGTGGGATGAACTCGAACGCAAATCGGGCGTCGATCAATCCGAAATGGAATCGATCGCGGCGTTGTACGCCAAGAGCGAACGCGCCGTGTTCTCGTGGACCATGGGAATCACCCACCATGCTCACGGCGTTGAGAATGTCCAGGCGATCGCGAACCTCGCCATGTGCCGCGGGATGGTCGGGCGTCCCGGCAGTGGCTTGATGCCAATTCGCGGTCACAGCAACGTGCAGGGCATCGGCAGCGTTGGCGTCACGCCCAAACTCAAACAACAAATCTTCGATGCGTTGCAGGAACACTTTGGCGTCGAACTTCCAACCACCGAAGGCCTGGACACGCTCGCCTGCATGGAAGACGCCGCGTCAGGAAAAATCAAAGCCGGGTTCTGCTTGGGCGGCAACCTATTCGGGTCCAATCCGGATGCAACCTTCGCCGGTGAAGCCCTATCCAATCTCGATCTCAACGTGATGATGAACACCACGATGAACACGGGACATGCTCACGGGCTCGCCAAAGAAACAATCATCTTGCCCGTCCTCGCTCGGGACGAAGAACCCGAACCCACGACGCAAGAATCCATGTTCAATTTCGTTCGACTGAGCGACGGCGGGCCTCGCCGATTGCCAGGTCCACGCAGCGAAGTTGAAATCATCGCGACGCTAGGCGAACGCTTGCTTCCCGATGCGAAGGGCATCGACTGGAAACAGATGCACCACACCTCCACGATCCGCGATTGGATCGGCCGGGTCGTGCCCGGGTACGGAAAGATCAGCTCGATCGACCAAACCAAAGAAGAATTCCAGATCGGCGGACGTACGTTCTACGAACCTCAATTCGGCACCGCAGATGGGCGGGCGGTACTGCACTGCCACACGATCCCACACCTCAAGGGCACCGCTGAAAATGAACTGCGGTTGATGACCGTTCGCAGCGAAGGCCAATTCAACACCGTCGTGTATGAAGAAGAGGACCTGTATCGCAACCAAGACCGCCGGGACATCATCCTGATGAACCCCGATGACCTGCAGCGTCTCGGGCTGGCTCACGATCAGCGTGTGACCGTCGAAAACGAAATTGGATCGATGCCCGGCATTCTGGCTCGCGGCTACGAGAAAATACGTGCCGGAAACGATTTGTTGTATTAACCCGAG
>NZ_JBICHO010000055.1:0-2513 GCF_043100905.1 Rhodopirellula sp. JB055
GAATCGAGGACCGGGAGCCTTGCCGGCGACGGAACGTCCTCCGCCGACTCAGGTGGTGAAACCACCCTGGGTGACTTCAATCACGAAGCTGACTAAGTCTTCGTTTAACGCTCAGTCGTGGTCGTGCCCTTCATGATCGTCATGATCGTCATGATCATGGGCACCGTGGTCATGGTCGTGGGAGATACTTCCTGTGTAGGTCTTGCCTTTGATCTCGAGGGTTACCGCACCTACGGCACCCTCTTCCATCCATGCGGCCATCTCCGCGTCAGTGACACGGAAGGTGGAAGCCATTCCGTCGCCGTTTGGAGATGCCGGCAAGGTGAATGTTTTGACGTTGCCATCGTGTTTCAAGCTAACGGTCAATTCGCTTGCTTCAATCACAACCGTCTCGGTCGCGGCACTGTCCAACACATTGAGCGTGACGGATTGGTCGTCGTGGAGCATTTCCAGGTGGAACGCTTCTTTGCCAAGTTCAATCAGCTCTCCACCATTTGGCCCGTTCTCCGGGTGACCGTGTGACTCAGACGGCATCCCGTTTGACGCCACGAGGTCGATGTCAGACGGGGATTGTGATTCTGCCGGCGACTTGGCGCCGCACCCAACAGCAAAAACACATGCCAACGCAATCAAGTTCCATTCAAACTTCATTTCAACTCCAAGGATTCCGAGGTTCGATTCAACACTTCAACATTTCGCTTCCAATACGGCGAACGATCGTCGTCCATGGAAGCAATGGCTTGTTTCATTGGTTTGAAAACCGAACGTCGGTTCCATCGACTTGGGCATCCACCAAGTGCTGCCCGGCATGCCGACCAATGGCCCAGAACAACGCCGGTCGCACGAAGAACTCCGCCAGGGTGCTGCTGAGCAGTCCACCGACGATCACGGTGGCGATCGGGTAAAGGATTTCTTTGCCAGGTTCACCGGCGGAGAGAGCGAGCGGCAACAAGCCAATTCCGGACGTGAGGGCGGTCATCAACACCGGTGCCATGCGTTCTTGCCCGGCGCGGATCACCATTGCATGTGTCCATGATTCGCCTTCATGACGGACCAGGTGCAAGTAGTGGTTGAGCAACAGGATTCCGTTTCGACTGGCAATGCCGCACAGTGAGATGAAGCCGACCATTGCGGCCACGGTCAGGTTTTGGTCCGTCAGCACGAGAGCCGCCACTGCACCGATGAATGCGGTTGGAAGTGCGACGAGGACTTGCATGGCGAAGTTGACATTTCCAAACAGCGAGTAGAGCACGAGGAACATCCCCATCAGCGCGACGCCAGACAGAAGCATCAATCGGCGAGTCGCTGAGCGTTGACTTTCGAACTGCCCTCCGTATTCCAAGTAGTAGCCTGGTTCGAGCTGCATTCCTTCCAGACGGGATTGGATGTCGTTGACCACATCCACCACTCCCCGTTCGGACACGTTGGCTTGCAAGACGATTCGGCGTCGCACCTTCTCGCGTTTGATCATGTTCGGCCCATCACTGCGATAGATGTCGGCCAACTCATCGAGCGGCAATGTCCCACCGCTCGGCAAAGGAACGGACAGTCGCTTCAGCTTTTCGAGGTTTTCGCGGTAAGGTTCATCCATCCGAAGCATCAGATCAAAGGTGCGTTGATCGAGCACCACTTGGCTGACGGTTTGTCCGTTCATCGCTGTTTCAAGCAATCTCATGACATTCGCAGGACGCAGACCGTTTTGTGTCAGAGCGGATTGGTTCACATCGATCCGCAGTTGGGGGATGTTGGTTTGTTGTTCGATCATGACATCCGTCAAACCGTGCACATCGGAGATGCGTTGTTGCATCTCGTGGGCTTTGTTGCGAAGCACGTCCAGGTCGTCGCCGTAGAGCTTGATTCCAATCTGTGCTTTCACGCCGGAGATCATGTGGCTGATCAGGTGAGCGAGCGGTTGTTCCGTGCTTGAGACGACCCCAGGAAATTCCGCCATCGTTTCGCGAATGCTCTCGATGGTTTTTTCGCGGTCGGCACCGTCCGAGATTTCCAAGAACATTTCGGTGACATTGACGCCTTCTGCGTGTTCATCCAGTTCCGCACGCCCGGTACGTCGTGCAACGGATTTCACTGAATCGAGCTTCATCAGTTCCTCTTGAATCGATTCACCGATCTGGTTGCTGGTTGCAAGCGACGTTCCGGGGGCCAGCAAAGCGTTGACTTGAACTGCACCTTCATTGAATGGCGGAAGAAAATCGCGTTCCAGACGTGACAATGCCAGTCCGGCAAACAGCACCAGCACTGCGGTCGCTGCCAGGACAGGGACAGCGAAATGGGTGCTAAAACGAATGGCCATTCCCGCGATTCCCTTCAGTCCTTCCAACAGGCGTCCTTCTTCCGCTTCTTCACCACCGAGCATCCTTTCCGAAACTTGGATGAGAATCCAGAACACCGGAGTCAGCAACAAAGCCCAAACCAATTGGTTGCCAGACAATTGCCATCCGCCAACAAACCAGCGCGAGAATCGTGGTAGAACCCAGGTGACCGTCAATGCCGCG
>NZ_JBICHO010000056.1:0-27715 GCF_043100905.1 Rhodopirellula sp. JB055
CCCAGTGAAGAACCATCAGCAAAACCGAGACGTTGAACCATCCATCGGTCGACCGGGTGTAGAACCAGTGTGTTTCCTCAGGAATGTTCGCGTACCAAATCAGCATGTATTGGCTGAATGAGATGTAACCCCAGAAACAAATGAACCCGAAGATCAATTTGCCCAGGTCGTGGTAGTGTTCCACCGTGACTTCATCTCGCATCGCACCGGCACGTTGCAGCAAGAAACTGAACAAGCAAACGGCGCAGTGAGCGGACAAGATGCTGCCCGTGAAGATGTAAACGCCGAACATGGTCGAAAACCACATTGGTGCGAGACTCATCACCCAGTCAAACGCGGCGAATGACGTGCAGAACGAAAAGGCGATGACAGCGGGACCACTGCGAGCCTGCAGCTTTTCGGTGATCGTGATTTCGCCGGTTTCGTCTTGGCGTTGGCTACCGCGGTAATACCACGCGGCAATCCCACACCAAACGGTCAAGTAAATGACGGAGCGGAAGACGAACCAGTTGGGGTTCAACCATAGTTCTTTTTGCTCCCAGATCACCTTGGGAATCCCATGATCCGCTTGGTAGCCGTCGACCGACCACGCGTACAGCGACCCGGTGTAAGCCGAGACCGCGATGGGAATGAACAGCAACGCCAGCGGGATGACCATGATCATCATCAGTTCCGCGACACGCCGAACCACAACGCTCCAACCGGCCCGCGTCAAGTGTTGAATCAGCACGAAGAACAACGACCCAATCGCGAGGGTCAGGCAGTACATGTAAGCCACCAAGTATGATGACATTCCAAATCGGCCACCCACGGCCGAGTTTGAAAAGAACGCACCGCCGACCAGTGCCACGATGCCCCCGATGATCATGGGCAACGACAACCCGGCCAAGGAGGCGGGAAGTTGGAATGCCGGGTCATCGGCAGGCTTGATAGCGACCGCTTTATGTGACATGGGAGATGTGAGGGCTGAGACTAAGTGATGGAATGATTGGTTGTGATGCCGGTTGACCGGCATCCGATGTTTTTGTTTCGCGGCTCAGACGGTGATCCGCCTGCTGACCGCAAAAACGGCTTACTCGGCTTCGGCAGCTTCCGCGGCCTTGGCTGCTTCGGCTTCCGCGGCGGCTTTCAACTTGGCTTGAACCTCCGCCTGTTCCTTTTCGATTTTCGAACGCTGTGAATCAGGAACCTCTTCCAACGTCGCGTTCTGACTGGTTTGCAAAGCTCGCACGTAAGCCACGATCGCCCAGCGATCCTTGGCTTTGATCTGAGACGCGTAACCGGGCATCTTGCGAACACCGTTGGTGATCGTGCTGAACAACTTGCCGTCGGGGTACACGTCCGCGTACAGCGTTGGGTCATGCATGTTCGATGGTGGCGTCCAAGTGGTCGCCAAAATTTTCTGGGCCCGGCGATTGACCAAGCCGTTTCCGCGTCCGTTCATGCCGTGGCACACGGAGCAGTAAATGTTGAATTGTTGTTGCCCGCGAGCCAAAGCTGCTTCGCTCAATTCCAGCGGGTTTTCCGTCAACCAAGGTGTGTTGTCAGTGGCTTCCGCAGCCACGGGCTCGGGCGTTTCAGCAGCGTCTTCTTCAGCGGTTTCATCCGCAGCCACTTCGTCTTCGTCATCCACGGCAACGTCGGACTGCATCGCAACCAACTGGGCTGCTCGAGGAGCATCGATGCTGGCCAGTTCGTCCATGTCGATGCCGGTCTTGAAGTTCAGATCCCAATCCATCTCGCCGCGGCGAACAGTTCCGGGAACGTCAGGGCGCATCGCACGGCCATCAGCGAACAAGGTCGTCGTTTGCTGAGCGTCTTTCGACGGCGAGAAGTCCATGTCTGGGAAGATGTGGAAACGAGGCGAACCACTCTTCGTCACTCGCATTCGCAACACAGACAATGCGGGGATGGCGGACAAAAAGATCACAGTTGCCAACGCAATCAGCAATCCCTTGGGAATGACCTTGGACGAGTCGTCTTCGAGTACCGGCTCAATGAATTCACCGCCCAATTCACCCAGCAGTGCTTTCGCCCCCGCTTCATCAAATCTCGAATCCTTGGCATCCAAGAACAAGAAGAACGTGTCGTCGGTCGCACGATCAAATCGCGGACTGGTGAACATGGGGTTGCTGAATCGGGGCAGACCATTGAGGGCCCACATTCCGAAAAACGTCCCGAAGGAAGCCAACAAAATGGTCAACTCAAACGTGACCGGGATGAACGCCGGCAACGAAATGAACGGCTTGCCCGAAATGATGTACGGGTACTGAATGCCTTCGAACAGATCCGTTTGACCGTTCAAGCTGATCTGCATCAACAGTGCGATCGTGGTGCCAGTCAAACCCGCTGCCAAAGCGATCCATGGCAAGACCGTGGGTTTGATTCCCAGCGCCGTGTCGATCCCGTGCACCGGGAACGGCGTGAACGCATCCGCTTTGGTGTAGCCCGCGTCACGAACACGACGACAAGCCGCCAGCAGCGAATCGACATCCGTGAATTCGGCAACAACACCGTGGACTTTTTTGTCGTCCGCCACTGTCTGCGGTTTGGGTTGGGATTCAGTCATGAGAAAAATTTCGATGAACGGTTTTCAGTGATCAGGATTCAGCACGTCAAAGAGGCGTCGGTCGCGAATTTCGCGGCCAACATTCTCAGTGGTCGTCCTCGTGCGAATGGTCGGCGTGAGCCATGTGCAATTCTTTGGCGAGTGTCGCCTTCGTTTCGGCCATGTTGACGATCGGCATCAAACGGCAGAACAACAGGAACAAGGTGAAGAACAATCCAAACGAACCAATCAACATGCACCAATCGACCCACGTTGGGCTGAAGTAAGCCCAAGCACTTGGCAAGTAATCGCGTGAGAGACTGGTGATCGTGATCACGAAACGTTCAAACCACATCCCGATGTTCACGAAGATCGAAACGACAAACATGATCCAAGGTGTCGTGCGAGCCTTCTTCGACCAGAAGATATTGGGCGAAATCACGTTGCAGGTGATCATCGTCCAGTACGCCCACCAATAGGGCCCGAAGGCTCGGTTGACGAACGCGAATTTCTCTTCAGGGACTTGGCCGAACCAAGCAATGAAGAACTCCGTCCCGTATGCCAAGCCGACGATCAATCCGGTCGTCAGGATGATCTTGCACATGTTTTCCAAGTGCCGGATCGTGATCAGCTTTTCGATGTTGAAGATCTTCCGAGCGGGGACCATCAACGTGATCACCATCGCAAAACCGGAGAAAATTGCCCCGGCAACAAAGTACGGCGGGAAGATCGTCGTGTGCCAACCAGGAACCTGCGAAACCGCGAAGTCAAAGGACACGATCGTGTGCACGGACAAAACCAGCGGGGCCGCGAAAGCTGCCAACAGAGCGTAGGCCTTTTCGTAACGCATCCAGTGCCGGGATGAACCGCTCCATCCAAGCGCCAACACACCATAGGCAGCGCGTCGGAAGGGATTCTTGCTGCGGTCACGGAAGGTCGCCAAATCGGGACCCATCCCCATGTACCAAAACAACAGCGACACGGTTGCGTAGGTCGAAACCGCGAAAACGTCCCACAATAGCGGACTGCGGAACTGTGGCCACATCCAAAGGTTCAAACTGGGGTAAGGGGCCAACCAAAACGCGAGCCAAGCACGACCCACGTGAATGCCCGGGAACGTGCCCGCACACACCACGGCGAAGATCGTCATTGCCTCGGCCGTCCGGTTGATACTGGTTCGCCATTCCTGACGGAACAGGTACAGAATCGCACTGATCAGCGTTCCCGCGTGACCAATCCCGACCCAGAACACGAAGTTAACAATCGGCCAACCCCAGAAAACCGGCGCCCGGTTTCCCCAGACACCCACCCCGGTGTAAATCAGGTAGGCGATGCACAAACCCAACATCGTCGCCAAGTGAACGGAGACCAAAAACCCGATCACCCACGCACGAGATGGCGGTTGCTCGGCGATCTTGCAGACCGCTTCGGTGATCGAGTGATAATTCGTGTCGCCAAGAACCAGCGGTGCACGCTGACCGGGCCGATCGTTCGAATTATCCAGTCCGTTTGGGATTGCGAGAGACATGGAAAGGCTGAAAAAGGAGGGTTGATTTCGGAGTATGAAAGCGGCGTCGGGGGCGAATCCCTAAACGATCGGCAATTGGAACGGACGCGTCACGTTCCGGGTGTGCTGCTCTTCGCCATGAGCGTGATCGTCGTGACCGTGGTCGCCTTCGTCGTGACCGTGGTCATCGTGCCCATGTTCTTCATGGCCGTGTTCGCCGTGACCATGTTCGCCGTGATGCGGTGCCTCCAACGACAAATCATCGATCTGCTTGCGAGTCATCAAAGCAAACGGTGTGTTACGAATCCGAGCCTTGTAGGACGTCCGTGGCTTGACGTTGAGCTGACCCAACATGCCATAGCTGCGAATGTCGTCCTTGGCCTTGGAAACAGCCGATTCGGGATCTGCCACATTGCCAAACTCAATGGCATTGGTTGGACAAGCGGCTTGGCAAGCGGTGACGATCTCGCCATCGCGAACGGGTCGGCCGCCATCTTTGCGAGCATCAATCTTGGCGTGCTCGATGCGTTGGACGCAGTAGGTGCACTTTTCCATGACACCACGACCGCGAACGGTCACGTCGGGGTTGAGCACCAACTGTTGAAGTTTTCGATTCGCGGTTTCGATCGAGCCAGGGTAAGCATCGATGCCGTAACCAACGCCAACGTCTTTGTTGTAGTTGAAGTAATTGAACCGGCGAACCTTGAACGGGCAGTTGTTACCGCAGTACCGCGTGCCGATGCAGCGGTTGTAGGTCATCGCGTTGAGACCTTCGTCGGTGTGAACCGTGGCCGCGACCGGGCAAACCTGCTCACAAGGTGCCGTTTCGCAGTGCATGCAAGCGACCGGTTCTTGAACGATATCGGCAACGTCTGGATCGCCTTGGAAGTAACGGTCGATTCGCAGCCAGTGCATTTCACGGCTGTTACCGACTTGCTCTTTGCCGACGATTGGCACGTTGTTTTCGCTTTGACAAGCGATCACACAGCCGTTGCAGCCAAGGCACTTGGTCAAGTCGATCGACATGCCCCACTGTGGGATCTTTTCTTTGGTTTCTTCGATTTGGTTGATCGGCTCTTTCCAGAGTGAACCTTCTTCGCCGACCGATGGGACGTGAGGCCCCTTGGCTTCCGCGAACTCTGGCAGCTTCTTGAGCAGTTCCAATGTGCCTTCACGAATCAGGCTGAAACTGCGACTCTCGGATTCGCCGCGCCCGAGTTCATCGATCGCCCAGTGATCCTGGGTCGTGACCAATTCGTATTCCGTGTACCGAGGACGAGCCTCGACAGGATGAGCGTACAGCATCGAGTCGCTGAACCGGATCGGCGAAACGTCGACGCCAACCGGATCGACTTCCATTTCGACGGAACCGCCCACGGCACCGACGCGAGTTCGGCCGTAACCAATTTGTGTTGTGATGACGCCAGGAGCACAGCCAGGCATTT
Organism: Rhodopirellula sp. JB055; assembly: GCF_043100905.1. Classification (NCBI taxonomy): domain Bacteria; kingdom Pseudomonadati; phylum Planctomycetota; class Planctomycetia; order Pirellulales; family Pirellulaceae; genus Rhodopirellula; species Rhodopirellula sp. JB055. Next base: position 5,501 of record NZ_JBICHO010000056.1, read on the forward strand.
CATAAACTGGCAATTCAACGGTCGAGTCGCCACGACGAATCGCGACCATCAATCCGTGCTTGATTCCCAGTGCTTCTGCGGTGCGGGGGCTCATGACAGCGGCATTGTCCCAGACCAATTTGGTCAGGGCTTGCGGCATTTCCTGCAACCAACCGTTGTTGGCAAAGCGACCGTCGTAGAGAGCTTCCGAAGCGGTGAAGACGACTTCGATGTCATCTTGATCGACATCCAATGTGATCTCTGGGAGCTCCCCGGGCAGATCGACCGAGGTCTCGCCAGCCGACACTTCTTCCGCTGAGACGACAACGTCTTCCGAGAACCCATCGTGCAACAGCTTGCGCCATTGGCGATCGCTGATAGCAGATCCCGAAACCGAATCCGCGGTGCGGCGAACCAGTTTTTCACCGTCAGTGACTTCTTCGTCCAACATCAACGCCAGGACTTCTGCAGCGGAGCGTCCACCGAGAAGCGGCATGATTTGTGGCTGACAAACGCCGTAGTGACCGTCGATTCCGACGCAGTCGCCCCAGGATTCCAGGGGGTGACTCATGGGCAACGACCAACTGCATTTTTCAGCGGTTTCGTCGTCGTAGATGCCCAAGTAAATCGAGTGCTCGAGTCGCTCGAGAGCCTTCGTGAAATCCATGTCACCCGGTGCGGTGTGGATCACGTTGGTGTCGACGAACATTACCGTGCTCAGGTCGCCGCTGTTGATTCGGTCAAACGTTTCTTTCAGCGAAAGCTGGTTCTTCAGTTCCGATCCGGCAATTGGACGGAAAGTTTGAATGGAACTGAGCGAACCCAGGTTGGCGTTCATGTCGATGCCAGCAACGATCGCATCGGCACCCAGCGTTTCGCCAACCACGACCACACCCTTGTCGCCTGCGGCGGCCAAGTCAGCCGCGGCGGCATTCAGGAATCGGTCCAGTCGCGCCGCAGGATCGAGCTCGTTGTACGCCGCACCGTCTTCGGGCAGGTTTTCAAGGTCGTACTGCTCGCCCAGCGTTTCGCCGGCTTTGACTTTTTCAACACGGCGTCCAAGCTCAGCCAAAACGGCTTTCATTTGGCTGGGGCGAATCGCGATGCGAACGTCCGCGGCAGCTCCGGTGGTCGTGTACCCGCCCTCGGCGACGTACAGACGACTCATCTCGCCTTTCGTTTCTTCTTGCATCGGATCGCGTTTCGCCGCGAACGTGCGTGAATTGGCTTGGCTGCCCGTGTCGCTGCCCAGGAAGTCCGACTGGAAGGACACGATGACTTCGGCTTCGGTGAAGTCAAACTTCTGTGCGGCTGGTTTCCCGAAGACACGCTGAGTGGCTTCGTTCATCAAGCCACCGTCGATCGGCTCGTACACGCAAACCGATGCAGCAGGCAGTTTCTTTTGCAGTTCGCCGATCATCCGCAGCGTGGTGGGCGACGTCGTGGGCGACATCATCACCGCGACCGATTCGCCTTTGCCGACCGACCGCAACAACGCCTGGCCGTAATTCGCGAACGCGTCCCAGTCGGATTCAATGCGACGCTTTTCGCTGTCGTCAAATCGGATGGGAACACCGGCTTCGCCGCGGGCGCGATCGGGATCGTACAGTCCCAGCACGCAGGCTTGGGCGTACGTGCCCGCCCCGCCGCCGGCAGGATGCGATGTATTTGGTTCCGCCTTGATGGGGCGACCATCGACGCAGGTGATCAGCAAATGCTGGACTTCACCGGCCAGTTCAAAGTTCGTGGCCGCTTGGTACGTTTCGCCCGGCACACGATCCGCAGGACGCAGCACGAACGGCGCGATCAGTTCCTCGGGGTAACGACAACCGGCGGCACCTGCCATGGCCAGCGAGGCACCCATGATTTGCATCCATCGACGACGCGAAACGCCCTCGGGGAACTCGGACGCTGCCACCGGAAATTCGCGATGCAAAAAATCGTTGACGAACGCGTCGTCTTGACGAAGTTCCGACAAGCTTCGCCAGTACTGCGGTTTGCCAGCAGCGGACGAGGAAGAGGCTTCGGAAGAATCGAAACCGGCGTCTTGGGTCGAAGTGGTCATGGGGTGGAATCTTCTCAGTTCAGTTTGCGGTGAGTCAGCCGAATACAGCGGGCCGGTTGGTCTTGATGGACTATCGGTGACAAACCGCACAATGGACTTGTGGATTGATGTTGTGTTCTTCTCGGTGGGCTTTCGCGATTTCTTATTGGTTGGCGTTTTCACCGCAGTCGTGGTCTTCCGCTTTCCAATCGAGTTTGGTGACCAACTCAACCGGGCGAAGATGTTCGTTCGGGTTGCGGTGACAGGTGATGCACCATGCCATCGACAACTGCTCGTGTTGATACACGACTTCCATTTGGTCGATGCGTCCGTGACAGGACACGCAACTGACGCCTGAATTCACGTGAGCGGCGTGGTTGAAGTAAACGAATTCAGGCAAGTTGTGAATTCGCTTCCAAGCCACACTGCGGCCCGTTTTCCAGCTCTCATGGATCGGTGCCAACTTCGCACTTTCCGTTCGAACCGCACCCAGAGCAGTCTGGCCGTTCTCTGCGGCAGGCGAGTGGCAGTTCACGCAGGTTGCCGTTGGAGGCACCGCGGCGTGAGCAGCATCAAACACCGTGTTGTGGCAATACCGACAATCCATTTTCAACTGTCCCGCGTGAATCGCGTGACTGAATGGGACCGGTTGCGTCGGTTGATAACCCACGTTGAGTGTTTGAGGGTCCGTGACCAATCCACCCATAGCAGCGGCATATACGCCCCCGCCAACAATGGCCAGTCCCAGAACGCCCAAGAAGGGATTGACCCAACGTGGAAACAAAAAACGTTTCATGATCGATCCAAATCACTCATCAACGGAAACCAATTCCCAACCGCAGTTTGCACCCGAGGGACCACCTCGATGTACAACACGTCTGAGCAACGTTGATGAGACAAGAAAAAGTAATAGAGCATCCGCGCAACTCCTGCCGACGCGGGCCGGGATTATCAGTCGGAAACACCTGCGATGGCAAGGCCAGCGAACGATCAGCGACATTGTGTCGCACAAAAAAGTGAAGCTCGACCGACAATACCGGCCCTTGACTCCGAAAGCCCAACACCTACGCATATCCGCAGCCCCAGCCAGCCCCACTCACGGAGGACCAAAACAGGGCAACGAGGGGGCCTGGGCGAACTGGCCAACAAGGCTGGCGACCCAGCAAGGCAGAGCAAAACGAAAACCCGACTCGCGATGGCCGGTGGATTCAATCCCAACCCAAAGCGCCAGCGAGGGTCGACCCTATGCGCGAGATGGTCCGGCGCGAGCTGCGGATTCTATCCCAACCAGAAGCGTCAGCGAGGGATCGCGTGCCATTGCAATGAGCCTGCGGGTCCCTCGCTCACGCGTCGGGTTGTGAATTCGAACCAACCAATAACCCAGCGAGCCAGGCCAAATCTCGCGGCATTACCCCTTGAGCTGCTCGTTCATCTGGACCGTCGCGGACCGGACCGCGTCCTGCCAATTGCTCTCATCCGCGGCAACCGAAAACTCTTCGCGCTGATGGGCGAAAATGATGTGCCGAGAACTGTTCACAACCGCCCCCGTCCGGTTCTCATCCAAAGCCCCCAACACATCCTTGGCCGATCCGCCCTGAGCCCCAAAACCGGGCACCAACAGAATACTGTGCGGCATCGCCTTCCTCAGCTCGACCAATTGCTCGGGGTATGTCGCTCCAACAACAGCCCCCACCGGGCCATACCCATTGTCATCCAACCGAGGCTGATTCAGCTCGGTGACCAACTCGGCCACCGACTGATAAATGGTTTTGCCCTCCACACTGAGATCCTGCAGATATCCGCCGCCGGGATTGGACGTCTTCACCAACACAAAGATCCCCGCATTTCGGCGGTCGCAAACATCGACGAACGGTTCCAAGCTGTCACGCCCTAGGTAAGGGCTGACGGTCAAGGAATCGCTGCCCCACGGCGAACGATCCTCGCCGGAACTGCCGAGGTAAGCGTCCGCGTAAGCCGTCGCTGTGCTGCCGATGTCATTGCGCTTGCCATCCGTGATGACGATCAAGCCCGCTCGATTGGCGTGCGAGATCACCTCGCCCAGCGAAATCATGCCTGCTGGGCCAAGCTGCTCAAAAAAGGCCGCTTGAGGCTTCACGCACGGAACCAAATCCGCCACCGCATCGATAATCTCACAGCAAAACTGCGTGTAGGCAGCCGCCGCCAAGTCTTTGCGATCCCCGGAAACGGTGTCCCGAATCGGCTTGGGCAACTGTTCCAATCGCGGGTCCAACCCCACGCAGGTCACTGATCCGGTCCGCAAAATTGCCGCATTGAGCCGCGTGGCAAATGTCATCAATCACATCCCATTGAAATCTGGTTTGAAACAGACGGAATGCTATCGGATCAGAGACAAATTGTCGGCCCAGCCTCAAAGGCTTTTTATCGGGTGCTGCTAAGTCAATTTCGCAAAGCCCTGCGAAGTTCGCTCCCCCTCTTCACTGGAAACCAAATGTTCTTGGCCCCTGCCGAAGCCGCACACTGCAGTCAATGTGATTCACGCACCAGTGCTGCGTCCCTCGCAAAATCGGAACATTCCGAATCCACGGGGTTGCTCAATCCCATACAGATCGAACAACCCGCACCAGAGACATAGACTCGCGTTCACGAGCCAAGATTCCTTGAGCCAGAACACACTTCCCCCCCATTGCGAACTAGCGTTCCTCATGCGAGTCGCCCAGAAACTCAAGGCACGAGCTTCAACCGACTCGCAACCCACACAACCAACCCAAGATGGCACGCCTTGGAACGACCCGTGTGGCCAAATTGCCAAATGGGCAACAAAGATTCCCAAGCACCGCGACCACAAGACCTCATCCTCTTGAACGGCCGGCGCCAAATGAAATCCAAACAATCGAGAGGGGCAACCAGATGGCCGAGAGAATCCTGTTCGTTGACGACGACCCAATCCTGCTGAAAATCCTCGCAGAGATGGCCAGCCAAAAACTCCCGGCCAGCTACCGCGCCCACACGGCAGAAGGCGGCAAAGCGGCAATCGAAACCACCGACAAGCAAGGACCTTTTTCGGTGGTACTCGTCGACAAGCAAATGCCCGACATGGACGGAATCGAAACGATCGGGGCGCTTCGCAACAAGATGCCCAACGCGGTATTCATCATGTTGACCGGCAACAAGGATCTCGAAACCGCTATCCAAGCCGTCAACGATGGCAAGGTTTTCAAGTTCCTGACAAAGCCATGCGATCCCGACCAAATCATTTCAACGATCCAGGAAGCGCAGGCACAACACAACTCCCAGGTTTCCACCAAAGATCTGTTGAGCGGAACCTTTGCCGGGACCTTGGACTTGATGACCGATCTGATTGAGATGCCCGACGGACGCAACATCGACACGACCCGCATGCTGGAATCGATCAGCGAACTCGCCAAGAGCCTTTCAATTGACATCGGCTGGGAAGAGAGGATTGCGACGCGTGTCTGCTTGGTTGGACTGGCCATCCTCTCGCCGCAGGAGGCCGAGGAATTCAGATGCCTGGACCCAACATCCGAAAGACACAAAGAACTATTCGCGAAGACCTGCCGGATATCCGCGAATCTCCTCAAAAAAATCCCGCGACTGGGATGGATCGTTGACCTGCTATGCGCCGTGCCAAGAGCGGAAGGATTCCGTGAATCAGGACGGCGAATCGAAGCCTCTGCACTGCTATTGAGAGTGGTTTTCTACTGGAACTCCCTGACCACCAAGGGTCTTTGCGTCGAAGCCGCTTCCTCAACGATCCAACAGATCCTGCCAAACCTGTCGAACAACATGATCAATGCGATGGAATGTCTTCATGACAACCGAGACACGCTGTGCGTGAGGCGACTTCCCATCAATCAACTGCACCCTGGGATGATTCCCTATGAAACCATTTCGATTGACGAAGGCTGCAAAGTCATCACGGGAGGCCGCCGCCTCACTGTCCAAGTGATTGCGAACCTCATGAACAACCCGGCTTTCAACGAGCGAGAGGTTGCCATCGTGGAAAGCTCGATCGAGCCAGGCGTCCTGCAGGCCAAGAAAGACACCCCAGCAGAACGCGGCGTGCTGGTCTGAATCAATCCACTGAAATCGGAAGCCGACAAAGCAGCCAACGACGGAACGCCGCGCCAACGGACAACCCCGTCAAGCGACAAGCACCTACTACGCGGCAGCCAATCGACCTGCCTGCTCCGTTCGCGCCAGCAACCGCCCGTCATCCAACCATTCAGTGACAAAGCACTGCCCCTGCAGAGCCTGTAACTCCACTCGGACTGGCACCAACTCCGGCAACGCGTCGCCAGCAGCACACTCACGCTCGCGAAAACCGCCCGAGACATCGCCATCCCATTTAGTCGCCAGGGCAAGCTTCATCCCGGCAGTGGTCAAAGGGTCGATGTTCTGCGGAAACAGATCCGCCTCCGGGTCAGCAGATGCAACATCCATCGCGTGCCAGCGACCATCGGTGAACTTCACCCAAACCTTGATCCCCAACAACGCGTTGGGCAAAGAACTGTTGTTCACGATCGCCAGATCCAACCAGTACTTCAGCACGACCTGATGGTCGCCCGGCGACACCCGCCTGAATGTCACGGCGTCTTCCATCGCCATCAACATTGTGCCCCGCAGGCCTGTGACCGTGCACGCAGCCAACTTGGCTCGCTCTCGATTGGCTCGCACCAGCCAGAAATAGAAGGTCGACGCGACGGCAAAGAAAGATGCCAACAACGACAAACTTTCGCGAGCCATTCCCATGTCTGTCCAAGGCATTTGCATTCTCCAGCGATTCGAAACCCAACTCTCTCGGTCTACCGAAGCGGCGCCAACGGGCGAAAGAGTGAATCCCAGCCCAATCAATCACACAGCACCCAACCACCCGTCCGAGTACTGCCGCCCACCGAAAAACAATAGTCGCAAATCATTACACGCAAGCAACGCAACGCGTCATAACAGACGAAGAAACATCGCCCACGAGACTTCCACCATTAAACAAATCACGAAACAAATCGACGCAAAACATCTACAGACCTTCAAAAACAACGTGACGCAAAGGATTCCACCCGCATTTTTTTTCGCGATCAAATGAACGTGCGACTCCCTCGTGACACTCCGTAGGGAGCAGAAATGGCCTCAACGATTTCTCGCTAAAAATCGACGTTGCCCACCGCCACCAGCTCGATAGTCTGACCCTGTCGCACCAAGGGCCAGTGCCGCGACACCCCCCCTCCATTTCGCAAAGGGACCACCCCCAAAACATCGACGTCACCCATCATCCACCGAACGACTCCCCACGTTCCACCACAACTGATTGCGTGTGACCTGAGCCAGAACGACTCAGCACACCGTGAACGCCCACGGTCCCGACCCACGCCGGGTCTTGACCACGGACCGCTTGGCACAAGTCCGCCCAAGCGGCTCGCACTCGCCTTCACCGGCAAGTGCTGCTGATCAGAGGACTGAACTCATCCACGAGCCAAGTCGGCTCAGGAATGCATTCGTTTACACACGTGGAGCTTTGAAGATGGGAATTCATTCGCAATCCCGAAAGGGATTCACCCTGGTGGAACTGCTGGTGGTCATCGCGATCATTGGCGTTTTGGTTGGGCTGCTATTGCCGGCAGTGCAAGCGGCCCGCGAAGCCGCTCGCCGCATGAGCTGCGGCAACAACGTCAAACAGATCGGACTGGCAATCCACAACTACCATTCAGCGTTCAATCAGCAACCCATTCAAGGAACGGGAACCAACGCGAATAGCTCAACTGGCTGGGGTGCCGGCGGCGGCAACATCAACTCCGGAGGCGGATACAGCTCGCGGCGACTGAGCTACCTGGTTGGCCTCACGCCATTCATCGAACAGCAAGCTCTCTGGGAGATGATCTCAAATCCCTCCCTCAAAAACACGACGAACACAGCGATGTCGGGCCCCTGGAACGCAATGGGCCCCAACCCCTGGGTTCAAGATGGCTACGTGCCGTGGGCCTCGGAAATCCCAACGTTCCGATGCCCCAGCGATCCTGGCACGGGTGCACCCGCCCAAGGACGCACCAATTACGCGGCCAGCTTGGGCGACAGCCACTATGTGTACCAATACACCTCTCCCAACGGGAACGGTGGCAGCGGCGGCTACCCGGGCGGAGTCAGCCTGGCACAAACATCCGAACGCGGACGCAGCAGCCATCGAGGCATGTTCCGCCCCCGTGCCACGATGAAATTCCGTGACACGCTGGACGGACTGTCCAACACCATCATCGCTGGCGAAATTGCAACCGACCTGGGCGACCGAGATGCCCGCACGGACCTGCGCGTCGTCGCAGGCTCTTCCGCCAGAGCACCCAGCTCAGGGGACTCGTATTTCAACCCTGGCATTTGCGATGACATGATCGCCCCAGAGCGTCCGCAATTTTGGTTGAGCTCCGGCGTGAACCTGGTCCCGACGGATAAACGCGGCTTCCGATGGGCCGACTGGGGACCGATGTTCACTGGCTTTTACACGATCCATTCCCCCAACAGCCCTGCGTGCATCCTCTCGACTTTCGCTCGCACCTACGGCGGCCCCATGGGTGCCAGCAGTCGCCACCAAGGCGGATGCCATGTGCTGATGGGAGACGGCGCCGTCAAGTTCATCACGGAATCAGTTGATGCGGGCAACTCGGAAGCAACCATCCCGTACTACTACAACGCGTCCAACCAAAACCTGGTGGGCGGCGAAAGCCCCTACGGAATCTGGGGAGCGATGGGAACACGCGCCGGACGCGAAATCATTGGCGAACCGATCTGACCCAACCCACCTAAGTGTTGCATCACCTGCAACCAAGACCCACATGGCCATGTCCGGCCGCTTAGCTGGGCATGGCTCACCTGAACACCAACCACTTCCATTTCAAGAGAATCAAATGAAAGACATGACCAAAAACGGACTGATGATGCTGGCAATCGCACTGGCTTCGCCATGCTGGATCACGGGTTGCTCTGACAACGAACCCACCATGGTCGCGCCAGAAGGAAGCAACGAAGACATCCAAGCCAAAGCGGACGCAAAGGCGGCTGAAGTCGAAGGCCAGGAACCCACCTGAGGCAACCCTCAGACGAGGAACTCGCGCCGTTTTGAAACGCTGTGTTGCCAGACGCTTATCATCACCCTCCCCCCTGCAAGGGTCGAGCGAAGCGAGGGGAGGGTCGAGCACCGGAGTTTTGAAGTTGCGCTTTTCTCAAAACCCGAAGCGTCTTTCTCAAAACCCGAGGCGTCAGCGAGGGAAAAACGATGTTGAGTTCGCCTCGCTGACGCGTCGGGTTATGAAAAAAATGCCTCACGCAAAAGCGCAAATTCAAAACGCGTGTGCGAGGGACCGCACCAGCATTCCCCACAACGGCCCCATCCGGGGCGACGGGCTGTGAACGGTGGGTGGCACCTTACGGGAGCGCGTAGCCGGGTTCGCCAGAACTCGGACGCACATCAACTCGAACGTCCGAATTCTTGGCGAATCCGGCTACTTCTTGGCGAATCCGGCTACGAGCACGAGAGCTAGAAGCTGAAAAACGCCTCGTTTGGGTGGGGGGAAGACTTTTGACGGCGGCTTTCCGGGGCGGTTCGTCGTCAAAATCGGAGCAGACCGGCGGGTTGGCGTGATCGTTGGAGGAGTTTCAGGCTGATTTCTGTGTCAAAAAGATGCGTTTGGGATCATCTCTGAATACAATCGCTGTTTGCAGAAGCGAGTGGTTCGCCATTCCGGATGGGTCGGTGGCCGCTGTTCATCGAGTCAACTTGCAACCACCGCGACCCACGTTGGTCCGACTGCCCTCGCACGGGCACTCCGTCTCCTCCTACTCTTCACCGCCCTCATGGCCGCACGCGACGATTCAGTGATCCGAGGCAGCTTGATTGCCTGCCTGATTTTCCTGGTGCTCTCTTTGGCGCTCAACTTCTTTTTGTGGAGTTGGGGCGACACGCAAGCCGAAACGGCCGCAGGGGCGCAGGAACGCCTGCAGGCACGTGGCAGTGAATTGCAGAAAATGCAAGACGAAGCCACGCTGATGAAAGCGATGCTGGGCGTGGGAGGTTTGAGCCAGGCTCAATTCGATCAGCTGACGTCCACCACGGGGGGCGACCCCGAAATCGAAACGATCGAGCAGAACTTTGCTCGCGACATGGCGTTGTTCGGCCCGGAAGTCGACCCGCAGAACCGAAACTACCCCAACCTGCCCGAGTTCTTGGTCAACTCGATTCGCAACCGCAACGTCCAGTACAGCCAAGCTCGTGATGAAGCCACTCAGATTCGATCGCAGGCGGACAGTGACATCGAAGTGGCTCGCAAGGCTCAGGAAGTCGCGGAGCAAAGTCGCGACGCGGCCAACAAAAAGCTGGAAACAGAACAGTCTAAATTCGCGGAAGACCGTGAGCAGATGAAGCTGACCACGGAACGGACCAGCGATAGCTTGCAAAAGAAAATTGCTGAGTTCACGACGTACCGAAACAAGGTCACGGCCGAAATCAATGAGCTGCAGCAACTCGAAACACGTTTGGCGAGCACGATCGAAAACCAACGTCAGGAACTGGTTCGACTTCGCAGCACGAATTTCGAGAGCACACAAGGTTTGATCAGCTATGTGTATCGCGACGGCAACGTGGTGACGATCAATCTGGGGTCTGCCGATGAGTTGACTCCTGGTGTGACGTTCGGCGTGATCGATGGCGATGAAACCCGTCTGCAAGACGCGAAAATCAAAGCGACGATCCAGGTCACCAAGTTGTTGGGCGATCACCGTGCGGAAGCTCGCGTGGTGGCACTACCCGAAATTCGCTATCCGATCATTCCTGGCGACCAGATTTACTCACCGTTCTGGTCACCCGGACGTCGCGTGAAGATCGCGTTGATGGACAACATCGATCTCGACGACGACAACCGTCCCGATACCACGGAGATCTCTTCGATGATCCGTGCGGCTGGGGCCGAGGTCGCCGCGATTTTGCGAACCGATGGGACGCAAGAAGGCACGTTTGACAGCAGTGTCCGGTTCCTCGTCATTGGCGAATCGGAAGACGTGGACAATCAAGCCGACAACGCCAGTGAGGTTGCGGCGGTCGGGAAAGCGAAAGCCAAGGCGACCGAGAATGGTGTGACGATCATTCCCGCTTGGAAGCTGCAAGCGTACTTGAAGACGATCGACGATTCATTGACGACGCCGCTTGGATCGGCCGTTCGCGGTCGAGACTTTGCACCGGAAAAATCGTTGGCTCCGAAGTCGTTGCCCAACAGCCTGCCGAAGATCTACACCGAGCAGAAAGAACGGGTCCAACGCAACAACGAGATCCTGCGACCGTAAGGAAAGACCTCGGCCACGGATGGGGCCAGCGGTGCCTCGCTGACACGTCGGGGTTCCAATTCGACGGCCTTGGAAGGCCATCGTACGGGATGCGTCGTGGATCATTCGGCGAGGGGATGGCGGACAACTGTCATCGTTCCGCGACTTGGTGATCGACTGTGTCTCTCTTGACCTTGGGTTGAAAACCCAAGGCTTTCGGCTGCCGTCGCTCCGCGACTGGTCGTGCATGTTGGGTGACGCAACAACCGCGGAGCGGTGAAATCTGTCAGCCTCGGGTTTTCAACCCGAGGTCTTGGGGGCACACCCATGACGCGAAAGCCGCGGAGCGGCGACAGGGTGATACACGATCTTCGCCCCGGATGGGGCCAGCGTGGGGATGCGCGCGGTCCCTCGCTGACGCGTGTTGAAGTTGCGCTTTTCTCATAACCCGAAGCGTCAGCGAGGGAAAAACGATGTCGACTTCGCCTCGCTGACGCGTCGGGTTATGAAAAAAACAATGCCTCACGCAAAAACGCAACTTCAAAACTGACGCGTTCGGGTTGTGAAGTTGGTTGGTCAGGCAGCGACGGTTTCTAGCTTGGCTGAATCGGATCGGCTGTTCTTTGCTGCGTCCGAGGCGTTGTCTTCGAGCAAACCGTCGCACATTCGGTAGCAGCGGTCGGCGGTCTCGGCGATCGAGTCATCGTGAGTGATCATCACGATGGTCAGCTTATCTTCTCGGTTCAATTCGCGAAGCAGCGTCAGGATGGTGGCGCCGGTTTCTGTGTCGAGGTTACCGGTCGGTTCATCGGCTAGCAGCAGCTTGGGGTTGGACATCAGCGATCTCGCGATGGCCACGCGTTGCATTTCGCCGCCCGACATTTCTGACGGTTGGTGGTGACTTCGGTTCAGCAATCCGACTCGGTCTAACATCGCTTCGGCGCGGAGTCGCAAAGACTTTCGATCGCGAAGATAGCCTAGAACGCTGCGACGAATCATGGCGGGTGCCAACACGTTTTCGATCGCGGAGAGTTCTGGCAACAAGTGGTAGAACTGAAAGATGATGCCGATCTGCGAGTTGCGATATTGGTCTCGACGAGCGCGGCTTTGATTGTCGATTCGAGCTCCGTCAAACCAGACTTCTCCCGAATCCGGTTGGTCGAGCGTTGCTAGCAAGTGCATCAAGGTGCTCTTGCCACTTCCGCTGCGTCCAACGAGAGCAGACAGTTCCCCTGCGGCAAAACCGACGTCGATGCCGCGAAGAATCGGCAGTTCGATTTTGTCCTTGTGATAACTCTTGCGAATCCCACGGGCTTCCAGCAGCAGTTCAGGCGAGGAATGCATGGATCAAATCGTTGGTCGAAGGAGGGGGAAGAGGGAGAGATGGAAAGCGGCAGCGAACGGGTGGTCCGTTTGAAGTGACGTGGATCACTCGAATCGCAGAGCGGCGACCGGATGCATGCGAGCGGCCCGGATCGCGGGCAGCACGCTGGCGGTCGTCGCAATCGCAACGGCACCTGCCATGACCCAGGCCAGCGTGAATGGGTTGAGGATCGTGGGGATCTCCGTGAAGTAGTAGACCGTCGGGTCAAAGACTTCTTGACCGGTGATCGTTTCGATCACCGCAGCGATGTCATTGATGTTGTGGACGAATGCGATTCCGCCGACCAACCCCACTCCACTTCCGACGATGCCGAGCAACAGACCGTAGCTGAGGAAGATGCTCATCACTCCGCTGCCGCTGGCACCGAGTGCTTTCAAGGTTCCGATGTCGCGTGTCTTTTCCACGACGATCATGAAGAACGTGGCCAGGATGCCAAACCCAGCGACGGCGATGATCAAGAACAACAGGATGTTCAGGATGGTTGTTTCCAAACGAACAGCGGCGAGCAGTGGGCCTTGCATGTCACGCCAGGTTTGGATGCTGTAGGCATAGGTGTCAGGTGGAAAACGTTGACGCAGTGCATCGCGGACCGCGTTGAGATTCGCTCCTTCGATCAGTTTCAACTGGATCGTGGTGACGCTGGTTGTGCCGGAGCTTGGATCGATCATCCCGCGAAAATCTTGCAGTTGATCCAGTCGCACGAAGGCAAATGTGCTGTCGTATTCGCTCATGCCGGATTCATACAAATCCACCACGGTGAATTTTTGGTTGACGACTTTGGGTTTGTCGGAGGCGTTGGGGAACATCAAACGGACGTCGTCGCCCGGGCGGCAATAGTAGTGGTCGCGAACGTTGCCATCCGCGTCACGTGATTTGTTGCTGCAGGTGGAGATGCCCAGGATGATGCCAGGGTACTGCTCCGTTTCTGGATCGAAGTACACAGGGGCATCGCCTGCACCTTCTTCTCGAATTCCTTCGGGAAGGACGGTTCCGATCGTCGGCCCGTCAAATCCAAACGAAGGGCCATCCGATTCCAGCATCTCCGTGTTTTGTGGTTGTGGTTTACCGCTTGCCAAACGTGCGGCTTCTCGGCTCAGGTCTTCGATGCGTTTGCGTTCGGCTTCCCAGGCCTTTTCCATCCGAGCGTGATCGCGACGGTACTTCCATCCGGAATGAGGGAATCCGTCGCGGGCTTCTTCGTAGCCGTCTTCACGCAGGTCGAACGAGACCGCGGATTGGTTATCGGGGTGCAGGAGATAGCGGCCAAAGTGGCTGACGTTGTCATAGGTCTCCGCATCGATGCCGACGAGGTTGACGTGATGAGTGATCAGTTGTCCGTTGAAATCGATGCCGAGCATGCTGGGGACATGGACGCTCACCGAGGACCCGGCGATCTGGTCGCCGACGATGCGATGGATCTCGTCGAGGTGGGCATCGGGATCGGGCATGCCGCCTGAGGCGTGGCATTCGATGACAATGTCGGAGGCCAGTCCGTGCAGACGTTCATGCATTTCGGCTGAAAAACCAGCCATGACGCTGTTCACAACAATCAGCGTGGCCACGCCCAGCGTGACGCTGATGATCGAAGCCAAAGCGATGTAGCGGGTTCGCAAGTAGCGAAAACAAAGCAGCAGTCGGTACATCCGAGTTCCTTCCCAAGGGGCGATCAAAAAGGATGATCGGTTCGCGCGATCGGTACGGTCCTTCGTCCCAGGGGGTGTTTGTAGCGGTCCGGGGGAAACCGCGACAACGTCAATCTGACGAAGTTGACTCAAGTCCAGCGTTCGAAATGCCGATCTGGCAGGTCCGTGTGCCGAGCCCGGTGGCGGAAACCGGAATTGCCGTCATAACCGCTTCGCTGGAAGTGACCGAACACCAGAAAACCCGCTTGGAAGCCGCGAAGCCGTCTTTTCAAGCCTGCCGGATTCGCCTACATTCTCGCCCTCTCGAAAATCAAATTCGAGCGGCGGCATAGCTCAGCTGGTTAGAGCAGCGGAATCATAATCCGCGTGTCGGGGGTTCGAGTCCCTCTGCCGCTACTTTCAGGCCAGACAGGCCGAGACAATGCAAGCCAAACGCCGAAATTACCGGCGTTTGGCTTTTTTTGTGCGCCGATTGCTTGAGATGCCCAACGTGATTGCTTGCCGACCAAAGAGAGATTAGCCTCCCTTTTGAATGCCGCTGCTCGCTGGTCGTCGCAGTGCTGAAACGAATTTTCTCCATGGGTCGTGCTGCTTCTTGGTTGTTCACATGAAGTCTTTTGCGTTGGTTGCTGTTGCCGCGGTTGTGCTCTTGTCTTCAGGGAGTCGGGCCGAGACGCCTGAGGATGCGGACGTTGCCGCAACACGGGTGAATGCTTCAGCCGACGAGAATCGGCGACCCAATGTCATTCTGATCCTGGCCGATGATCTCGCGGTCGGTGATTTGGAAGGCGGAGACGGGCATCCGACGAGGACGCCGAATCTGGATCGCTTGGCGAAAGAGTCGGTTCGGTTTTCGCAGGCTTACAGCGGTTCTTGCGTGTGCGCGCCTGCGCGAGCAGCGTTGCTGACCGGACGCTACCCGCACCGCACCGGCGTGGTGACACTGAACATGAACAAGTATCCCAAGATGACGCGTTTGCGGCGCGATGAAACGACGATCGCCAATGTTCTGCGGGACGCTGGCTACGCGACCGGTTTGGTCGGCAAGTGGCACACCGGTCGAGGTGACGGGTTTCATCCACTCGACCGCGGCTTCGATGAGTTCGAGGGCTTCTTTGGTTCGGACGATGTCCGCTACTTTCGGTACCCGTTCTCGCAGCAGCGAAAAATCAGTGACGTCGAAGATCAGTATTTGACCGATGACTTGAATCGCCGAGCGATCGAGTTTGTACGACGACACCGCGAGCATCCTTTTTTCCTGCATCTAGCACACTACGCTCCGCACCGTCCTTTGGAGGCACCGCCCGAAATCATCGCCAAGTATCGTGACCAAGGGTTCAATGAATCCACCGCGACGATTTATGCCATGATCGAGGTGATGGATCGAGGCATTGGGGAATTGCTGGCTGAGGTTGAAAGCCTGGGGTTGGCCGAAGACACCATCGTATTCTTCGCCAGTGACAACGGGCCTGACCCAGTGACGGGAGAGCGGTTCAATCGTGAATTGCGAGGCACCAAGTATCAGGTCAATGAGGGCGGTATCCGAGTGCCATTGTTTGTTCGCCGGTCAAGTCATTTCGCTCCTGGCGAGCGTGATCAGATGGTCACCTTTGTGGATCTGCTGCCAACGATCTTGGATCTTTGCCGGGTCGAGTTGCCGTCGAAGAACCAAGTGGACGGGGAGAGTTTTGTGCCGGTGCTGCACGATGCCTCGGCGAGTCATTCCACCACGCGGTTTTGGCAATGGAATCGGGCCCATCCGAATTACACCCATAACGCGGCGGTTCGCCAGGGCCAATTCAAACTCGTGCGACCCTTTGTGACTCGCAGTGCCAAGCTGAAGGATTCGACCGAACCGGAGGTTCTTTATGATCTGCACGCTGATCCCACCGAGTCGCATGACGTGACGGACCGGTACCCCGACGTTGCGCGGCAACTCAGCCGTGAACTCAAGCGATGGTGCGACAGTGTCGAGCGGGATCGCGTGCGTCCCAAAGCGATGCCAGCGGATACCAAGTAGTGTAGTACCGTCCAGTCGTTTCCATCTGGCTCAATCGCAGTCGCGTTTTTCCGTGGCGGCATGTGGGCGTTCTCAACGGCGATGGCCATTGCTTGGCAGGCTGCTGATGGAATGCGTTTCACGGATTGAGTGATCCGCCGATGGGTGATCGGCCACGGTTATCCGAGACGAACCGGACGTGATCGCGTTCAGGTTGACTCAATCAACAGGCTTTTACGGGGTGTCTTTGATCCCCAAACCGTGCTGCAGCACCATTTTGCGTGAGTAGGCGAGGACCTCGACGCCAAGTTCGGTGACGATGACGCGGCCTTTGGCGAGCCAAGAACTGGCGAAGGCCCACACCGCGATCCATTCGGCCCAGAACAAAAAGTTGTACCCGTTCAGCCAGTCCTTCCAATTTTGTGGAAGCAATACCATGTAGCCGCCCATGGCGAACGTGATGAACAGAATCACCAACCCGCTGGTTCGAAAAGCGAACGATCGTTCAAACAAAAGGGACTCGGCTTCGCGCAGAGAATCACGGGGAAAGAGATACAGAGAATAGAACGCCAGGGTGATGAAGAAAACACCGCCGCTGATGGTGTGAACGTAGCCCACCAGCGATTTCTGAATCAACGGATCACTACCGTAGTCCAGCGGAAAGAGTGCGATGCCAACGGCGGCAGCCGAACCGATGTTGGCGGTCCAGTTTTCAATGCGGTCGTAACCGCGGTAGCAAAACAGAAAGATCCCGATCGCGCAGAGGGTTCCTACAAACACGTCTCGCAGTGGAGTGTGATAGTAGCTGCTCATGTTCTCTTGGATTTCGATCCCCAACAGCAGTCCACCCGGACCGAGCAGGATTGGCAGCAACAAACCGCTCAGTCCAATCGCCCGGCGGATGTCCAGGTACGACAGGACCAAGCGGTCCATCACCGCGCCGGATGAGTCCTCTGGCGGAGGCGTCGATTCGCGAGAGCTCATGAGTGGCTGTTGGGGCGTTTGTAAAAAGGCACGAACTGGTGGACGATGGTCAATCTCTTGGCAAGCGAGTTTGTTTTCCAGGGGCTGATTGTGAGCCGACATTTGACGAGCGAAAGGTTCAAAGACCAAACCGCTGTCAATATTGCTTACAATGTGGAGCCACGATGCGTCTTGCCCAACAGTCAATTCGGGCCGGATGCCTCGACCAGTCAGCTCGATGGCTGATTCTGGTTTCCCACCCAACCCGCCCGCCTCTCTGATCGATTGGCCCTGGACGTTTCTGAATCGAAGCGTCCGAGGCTGCCCACCGATTGTCACTGCCTCACTGTCTCCTCGCACTTTTTCTTGCTGTGTGAATGGGACCGTGTTGTGCAATGCAGTTATGGGGGGATCGGTCCAACTCAAGGATTTCGTCATGAACCAGCGTTCTCAGTATCCTGATGTGCAGTCGTCATTGTCGTCACAACCAAACCTTCGGAAGCGTGATCGTCGCTTGTTTTTGAAGGCGGGGGCGGCGCTGGGAGCGACCCTGGCGACTCGTCCTGTGCTGGCGGAAACCTCGGCGAAGAAGTCACCCAACGAAGTCATCCGAGTCGGCGTCATGGGCGTCAACAATCGCGGGGCCGCACTGGCCAAGGGATTCATCAAAGATCACGGGGCGGATGTGGTCGCGATCTGCGATGTGGATTCCCGAGCGTCCGAGAAGGTCGCGTCTTCCGTTGCAGACAACCAAGGCCATCGCCCCAAAACCTTTGTTGACGTTCGGAAGATGCTCGACGAAGCCAACGTGGACGCTTTGGTGGTGGCCGCGCCCAACCACTGGCACGCGCCCGCCACGATTTTGGGATGTGCAGCGGGGAAGCATGTCTATGTCGAAAAACCATGCAGCCAAACCGCTGAGGAAGGCGTGTTGGCGGTGCAAGCGGCTAGGAAGCACGACCGAGTGGTTCAGATGGGATCACAACGTCGCAGTTGGCCGGCCGTCATGCAGGCCATTGATCTGGTCCATTCAGGAGGCATCGGCAAGGTGTCCTATTCACGCAGTTGGTACAACAACCGGCGTCCATCGATCGGGCACGGAAAGACCGCCGCTGTACCGAGTTGGTTGAACTGGGAACTGTGGCAAGGTCCCGCACCACGGCGTCAGTACGTGGACAATCTGGTTCACTACAACTGGCACTGGCGTTGGCACTGGGGCAACGGAGAACTGGGAAACAACGGTATCCATGTGTTGGATTTGGCCCGTTGGGGATTGCAAGTCACCACGCCCAGTCGGGTGCGAGCGGGCGGGGGCAAGTACCGACATGACGACGATCAAGAAACTCCCGACACGATGATGGTGACCTACGATTTTCCTGAAGGAAAAACAGCGACTTGGGAAGGACTGAGTTGGTCGCCACTGGGCCCCCATGACGCAGCGGTTGGCGTCAGTTTTCACGGGAGTGAAGGTTCCATCATCATCCGGGGCAATGGTTTCACTCGGTTCGATGACCGCAACAAAGAAATCGAAACGGTCAACGGTGAAGGTGGCGACACCAGCCACCTTGCCGATTTCTTGGACGCCATTCGTACCGGGCGACGCCCCAACGCAGACATTCAAGAAGCCCACCGAAGCACGTTGCTGTGTCACCTGGGCAACATGGCGTATCGCTGTTCGTCCGAGTTGGAAATCGATTCGGCCAGCGGGAAACCGGTTGGCAATCCCGACGCCTTGGCGCTGTGGGGACGAGAGTACGAACCCGGATGGGAGCCGAAGGTCTGAGCCGCCGCGGTTGGCTCGGCTTCGTCAATTCAACTGGTTTTTCTTCTTTGCTTTGTGAGTGGTTTGATGCGTGTTCATTTGGTCGTTGTTGCGGTGTTTGTTTGTCTGGGGATTCTCTCTTCCTTTGCGTCGGTGTCCGCGAAAGATCCTGTGCGCATTGGCATCATTGGTTTGGATACCTCTCATTCACCGGCGTTTGCGAAGGAGTTCAATGCCGAGCATTCGGACGGTGATCCGTTGGCAGGCTTTCGCGTCGTCGCGGCGTATCCCTACGGAAGCAAAACGATCGAGTCCAGCAGCAGTCGAATTCCTGGCTACACCGAACAGTTGAAATCCATGGGAATTGAGATCGTTGATTCAATCAACGATCTGCTGTCCAAGGTGGATTGCGTGTTGCTGGAAACGAACGACGGGACGCTGCATCACGAACAAGCGTTGCAGGTCTTCGCAGCGGGAAAGCCCGTGTTCATCGACAAACCAGTCGGATCGAACCTGGCAGAAACAGTCGCCATCTACGAAGCGGCCAAGCATCACAACGTGCCGATGTTCTCCAGTTCTTCGCTGCGATACAGCAAAGGCGCTCAAGCCATCCGGTCAGGTTCGGTTGGAAAGGTGCTTGGTTGCAGCGCCCACAGCCCGTGCAAGATCGAGCCATCGCATATTGATTTGTATTGGTATGGGATTCACGGCGTTGAAACGCTTTACACCTGCATGGGTGTGGGATGCGAGACGGTATCACACACATCGACGGACGACTTTGAATTGGCAGTTGGGCGTTGGGGGGACGGGCGAATTGGAACGTTCCGAGGGATCCGAGCGGGCGGTTCCGGCTACGGTGGAATGGTCTACGGTGAAAAGGCCATTCAAGAGATTGGCAAGTACGACGGTTACCGTCCGTTGCTGGTCGAGATCGCGGAGTTCTTCCGGACCGGCGAACCACCGATCGATTCCGCCGAAACCATTGAGCTGTATGCCTTCATGCAAGCGGCCTTCGAAAGCAAACGCCAAGGTGGGATTCCCGTTGAGATTGAGACCGTGATGCAGGCGGCTCAAGTGAAAGCGGAAGAGCTGAACAAGTCGCTCTCCAAGTGAAGAGCCTGAGCGTGGAATGAGAGTCGAACATTTGTCCTCCAATGTTTGTGTGGCCGGCCGCAGTCGTCGAGCATCGTGGCGAGAACGCTTGAGGATGGGCTGGCTGGCAACGAGGAGTCGCATTCGCGGGTTGCTCGACGGAACTGTGGAGGACAACGGTTTAAATTTGGCCTCGCTCCCCAGCCTTCCCCGAAACAAAGTTTCGGGGGAGGTATCGCGACTCCGCTTCGCCAATGCGAATTCGCGAGCAGATTAGACCTCAAATGGCACTTTTTGATGCCTGGATCTGCGTGACAAAGAAAGTTATGCCATCCGGGCAGGTTTCGAGTAGCCCTTTTGGGGGTGGTGCATCAATGTCGGCAATGCATCAGCAACCCTTCCGACGGGCGGGGATCGTGAGAGGGGTTTGGCCTCTTCTTTTAGGTGTTTTTGGTTAATTCCGCGACCCCAAGGTTTGTTAGCGGTGTTCAGGTGAATATAAGGTATGTGAAATAATCGCATGCTCGGTCGGCGAGGATTTATTCTCCCGGTTGATAATATTTCGAAACAACACTGTTGAAACCAAGGAATGTTTACATGTTAAGTAAATCCTCTTCTCGGCGAGGCTTCACACTGGTGGAGTTGCTCGTTGTGATCGCCATCATTGGCGTTCTGGTGGGGTTGCTGTTGCCCGCCGTCCAAGCCGCTCGCGAAGCCGCCCGACGGATGAGTTGCAGCAACAACTTCAAGCAACTCGGGCTGGCGATGCACAACTATCACAGCGCCTACAACGGGGTTCCGATCCATGGTGTCGGAACGGATCTGGGAACGTCTGGGAACTGGTGGACCGCCTACTCGAATCAAAACTACTGGCGTTTGAGTGCTTTGGTCGGGATGACACCCTTCATGGAGCAGCAAGCACTCTGGGAGCAGATCTCGAATCCCAATGCGGAGCGAACTGATGGCAACGCAAGTGCCACGATTGGCGTTCCTGGAAATCCCTGGCCGCCGATGGGACCGACGCCCGAGAACATCCAGTACAAGCCTTGGTCGACCGAGCTTCCGACGCTGCGTTGCCCGAGTGATCCAGGCGTGGGATTGCCCGGCCTGGGACGAACGAATTATGCGATGTCGATGGGAGACTCCAGTTGGTGGACGATGAATGGAGTGTTGCGTCCCGCCGATCCGAGCCAGGCAAGTACTTCCGCCCAAAACTCTCGGGCCTCCAACCGAGGTTTCTTTGTGATCCACTCGCAAACGAAATTCCGTGACGTCTTGGATGGTTTGTCCAATACGATCGCGATGGCAGAAATCGCGACGGATTTGGGGGATGCCGACAACCGCACGCGTGGCAAGGTGCATTCCAGCGGCCAGAGTGCCGAGGCGATGATCCGAGACAATCCGCGACTTTGCATCGAAGACGCGACCCCGATGATCGATCCGACTCGTCCACAGTTTTGGGTCAATAGCGGGCTGGAGAGCGAGATCAAAGGGCGTGGTTTGCGTTGGGCCGACACGCAAAATGCGCAGTCGAATGTGCATATCATTTTGCCACCCAACAGCCCACTCTGCGTCCCTCACGACTCCAATGGTCAGTCACTGATGACCGCTTCCAGCCGCCATCAAGGTGGCGTGCATGTGTTGATGGGGGATGGGGCGGTGAAGTTCATCACTTCGTCGATTGAAGCAGGTAATCAGAACAGTCCCATGGTTCTCTTGTACGGAAACGCTGCGAACCTCAACCAACCGGGAGCGAAGAGCCCGTACGGGTTGTGGGGCGCTCTGGGATCGCGTGCTTCACGTGAAGTGATCGACGGCGAATTCTAGGCCCGCTCAAAACCAACTGCTAATTTCCAGCAAACGCCACGTTGAATTTCAGCGTGGCGTTTCGCGTTTTCCAGGATGACCGCCTTCTCCTTCTTCGTAGAAGTTTCGCAGGTTTTCGAAAATTTTGCCTAAAAAATCCAAGAATGAGTGACATCTCTACCCGGGAGTTATTTGTCCGTAGCGTGCTCGGAACTGCTTTAAGGGAGGGTGTCGCTCCCTTGTCTG